>JAFYSB010000022.1 GCA_017546705.1 Paludibacteraceae bacterium | reverse complement strand
CGATGATGTGGATACCGTTACGCTCCATGTAGATGTAAGGAGCCATAGCTGGGTTCCATTTACGTTTGAGGTGGCCAAAGTGGCAGCCAGCCTCGAGAAGTTGATCAAAATTTGTTCTCATTTTGTTTGATTAGTTTGAATTATTTTTAATGATAATTTATCCATCTGCCACGTTTACGCAGAGAAGCGCGTACGCGTGGAATAACAGAGTAATCCGTGGCGAGCAACATGTTGCCACCACGGAGTCACTGCTATTTGGATATTAACGCTTACTAAATTGGAAGTGTTTACGTGCTTTTGGTTGACCTGGCTTCTTACGCTCTACCTCACGAGCATCGCGAGTCATGAAGCCCTCAGCCTTCAACGCTGGTTTATCCTCTGGGTTGATCTTCACCAAAGCGCGAGCGATTGCAAGACGCAAAGCCTCTGCTTGACCTTTGTAACCACCACCATCGAGGTTTACTTTGATATCATATTTCTCAGCCACTTCAAGCTTGTTAAGAGGTTGCTTAACAACGTATTGAAGAATTGGACTTGGGAAGTACACATCCAAATCACGACCGTTGATTGTGATCTTGCCGGTACCCTCTTGTACATAAACGCGAGCAACTGCTGCTTTACGACGACCTAATGCATTAATCATTTCCATATCTTCAATTATTTAAGTGTGTTGATGTCAATTTGTTTTGGTTGTTGTGCTTGCATGTTGTGCTCTGCACCTGCAAATACGTGGAGGTTACCGATGATCTTACGACCGAGACGGTTCTTAGGAAGCATACCCTTAACCACCTTTTGGATCAAACGATCTGCACCCTTCTCAAGCAATTGAGCAGGAGTCATCTCGCGTTGACCACCTGGGAAGCCAGTGTAGCGTACATATACGCGATCATTCCACTTGTTACCAGTCAATTGCACTTTGTCTGCATTGATGATAATCACATTGTCACCGCAATCCACGTTAGGAGTGAAGTTTGGTTTGTACTTACCACGGAGGAGCTTAGCTACCTTCGAGCACATACGGCCAAGTACTTGGCCCTCAGCATCAATAACAACCCATTCCTTTTGAACGGTTGCCTTGTTAGCTGATACAGTCTTGTAACTTAATGTATCCATTTGTTTTTTAATGTTTTGACCATGTCGACAGACAACTTTACGTGCTCCGTGAGCCCCACTGCCCAACATGGCGAATTAATATAATTAGTTTGTTTATATACGTTTTAACGCAAATCGGCTGCAAAATTACTACTTTTTTTCCAATTGACCAAATATTATGACATCTTTTTCGCAAAAATCTTCACTTTTCCATATTTTCCAAGGATTTTCGTAGCCATTTCGCATTTCTTTCTTTACCTCCTCTATGTCTCGCAGCTGACGTTCAGGCGATGAAACAGTCCCTTTTTTGCTAGCTAATTTCTTCTCGCGATTGGCATCACGTATCTGCTCCTCCACCTTAAAATCAGCCTCCAAGCGCTCAATCACCTTGGGATATATCTTATTGAAGATCTGCGGATTGTCGGTAAACCATACCAATGACGAGTCAAACTCAGCTTGAGTGATGCCATGTTTGTCCAACACATTCTTGTAGTAGCCCGCCAACTCTTGGTCATGGGAATAGTTGTAGCCTGCCACCTGAATTGCGCCATCAGTACGGTGCAAGTCGTAGAGCACATCGCGCATCTCGCGATTGGACAATACTCCACGTGGACGACACCCCAGCATCGCCACACATACAAGTAGCACACACACTATCTTTAAAACCAATCCTCTCACCTTTAACCTATAAACAGTAGCCCGCAGGGCGTTCACTAAACACTAAACACTAAACACTACCCTCTTTCTTCGGAAAAATCTGATTCAAGCTCTCGTCTAAGTCTTTGCGGTAGAAAATGATAATCAAGAACACCGCCACCGTGATGAACGAGTCGGCAATATTAAACACTGGTCGGAAGAACAAGCACTCGCCCGCAGCGTTGCGAATCAATGGGAAATAGAGCATATCCACCACCCTACCGTGAAACCAACCTGCGTAGTCCCATATCTTGCCGTAGCACACGCAGTCGATGATATTGCCCAGCGCACCTGCAATCACCATCGCGATGGTTGTCAGATAGCCCATGCGCACCGATTGCTTGTGAATCATCGTATGGATATACCAGCCCAGCACGCCCACGGCGGCGATGCGGAAGAGGGTCAGCAACAGCTTGCTAAACCACTCAATACCAAACGCCATGCCGTTGTTTTCCACAAACACAATCCAGAACCATGAGAACACTTCGCGTGCTTCCCCCAGCTCAAAATGCGTCTTGATATACACCTTCGACACTTGGTCAAGCACCAATGCCAACAGCACAATGCCCACCACAAGCCATGATTGTTTTACTTTAGTCATAATCTCTAAACACTAAACTGTAGGCGTACCACGCCGTCCACTAAACACCGAAAATCTCACGAATTTCCTCCACCTTATCCAATTTCTCCCATGTAAACAACTCCACCTCGCGCTCGATCACTTGTCCGTTGTCCACGAAAGTCTTTGTCACCACCTCGTTGGTACGTCCCATATGTCCGTAGCGCGCGGTCTCCTCGTACATTGGTTGTTTGAGTTTCAGTGCCTCGATGATACCTTGTGGACGCAGGTCAAACAGCTCGCTCACTTTCTTAGCAATCTCGCCGTCGCTCATTGCCACTTTAGCGGTGCCATAGGTATTCACGCACACGCTCACTGGCTGTGCCACACCAATCGCATAACTGATTTGCACCAGCACTTCCTTAGCCACGCCAGCAGCCACCATGTTCTTCGCTATCCAACGAGCGGCATAGGCTGCCGAACGGTCCACCTTCGATGGGTCTTTGCCCGAGAAGGCACCACCACCGTGCGCACCACGACCGCCGTAGGTATCTACGATGATCTTTCTTCCTGTCAGACCTGTATCGCCATGAGGGCCACCAATCACGAAGTTACCCGTTGGGTTCACCAATAGCTTGAAGTCGCCCTTCAGCAACTCCGCATAACGCGCATCGCGTTTAGCCACGCGAGGCAACAGCACGCGCTGGATATCCGCTTTGATCTGCTCTTGAGTCACATCCTCGTCATGTTGCGTACTCACTACGATGGTATCAATACGCAGTGGCTCACCCTCCTCACTATACTCCATTGTCACTTGGCTCTTGGAGTCAGGACGGAGGTACAACATCTCCTCACCTTCTTTACGCACGCGCGCAAGCGTATATACTAAGGTGTGTGCCAAGTCCAACGTCAGAGGCATGTAGTTCTCTGTCTCATCGGTAGCATAACCGAACATCATACCCTGGTCGCCTGCGCCTTGCTCGCCCACGTTCTCTGTGCCTTGTCCGTCCACACCACGCGCGATGTCTGCACTCTGCTCATGCAACGCAGTCAAGATGCCACAACTCTCAGCCTCAAATTTATACGCTGATTTTGTATAACCAATCTCTGCAATGGTCTTGCGCACAGTACCTTGAATATCCACGTACTTCTCGCTGGATACTTCGCCTGCCACGATCACTTGTCCTGTGGTTACCATCGTTTCGCATGCCACGTGTGAGTTAGGGTCTAATGCTAAGAATTGGTCTAGGATGGCGTCGCTGATTTGATCCGCCACTTTGTCTGGGTGTCCTTCGCTGACACTCTCCGATGTAAATAAATAGTTCATTTTGTTTAGATAAAAAAAATCCACAAGCGACTGTTTGGGTCTTGTGGCACAAGTTTTTAGCATTCTTTTATAGAGGTTGCAAGCAGTCCAAATCTATCCTCTTTTCAAAATCGGGTGCAAAGGTACAAAAAAAAATGCACATACGCAAGCAAGTAGCGATTTTTCGCTATTTTCGGTTTAGAGGATGCGCCAAAATATGCGCCTTATTAATGTTTCTTAGCCGCATTATATGAGATTATGGTGTAGGGCGGAAAGGCGAGAATGAAAACCGAGCGACACACTTCATCTAACTATGAGAAATCACAAATCCCACCAAAAATAATTTGAAACTTTTCACATTTTTTCTTGCATGCAAGAGATTAGAATAGAAATTATGATTTTCAATTTAATAAGTTTCATTAATTCCTCACTTTTGTGCCACGGCAATGATAGGAATTGTGTGGTTATTGTATGGTTATTGTGTGGTGCGAGCAAGAAGAAAAGGGTCGTTTTATTCCAACAACATGATTTTAATCTTCTCGGCTATTAGCTTTGGCTTCATTCTGTAGATTCAGTTATGAACGCATAATAATATCTCCGCACGGTATCACGATCAACATGCAGCCTCTTTCCTATCTGACTGAAAGACATGCCTTTTACTCGTAAACGTCGTATCAATTGTTCTTTATCGTGTAGTTTGTAGGCGTTCTTAGATGCTTTTCCGTTGGGTCTTCCCAAACGTACTCCTTCTGCTTTCTTTCTTGCTAAAGCTTCTTTTGTCCTTTGACTGATTAAGTTTCTTTCAATTTCTGCCGACAAACCAAAAGCAAATGCTAAGACCTTGCTTTGAATATCATCTCCCAATCTGTAGTTGTCTTTGATTGTCCATATCCGACATTCCTTTGTCATGCAGATATTTAGTATCTCCATAATCATAAATAAATTTCTTCCTAATCGAGACAACTCACTACAAATAATAATATCATCCTTATGTACCTTTTTGAGCAGATTGCCCAATTGTCGTTTGGTGTAATTCTTTGTACCGCTAATTGTTTCTTCAATCCAATCATCAATAACCATTTGCTTTGATTCGCAAAATTTATTAATCTCAAAACGTTGGTTCTCTACTGTCTGTTTGTCGCTACTGACTCTAATATATCCGTAAATCATAATTTAGATATTAAAAAATGGCTATTACCTCGCAAAAATATGTTGTTAAACATAATTTTATTTTTTTCAATGTAAATATTTGTTGAAAATAAAAAAAAGTTGTAACTTTGTGGCCGAGAAAGTATGTAGTGTTGATTTTTTTTGAAAAAGTGGTGGTCTAAAAACGACCTATTATGTGCCGCAGCATTCAACACACCTAATGATATTATATATATATATATGCGCTTATCCCTAAGAACAATGTAAGTGGTGCGTATTGAGAGCTTAGAATAAAAATTAACGTGGGTGAAATTCCCACACATTATTAACCAAAATAAACAAGTCATGATGAAAAAACACGCTGAGAAAGACTTCCGTAGTCTTCTTATGACATTTGCAGTATTTGCAATGTCGCTAGTTAGCATCACAGCTATGGCTGATCCTATTTCAATAGTAGGTAAGGTGATCGATGCTAATGGAGAACCTCTAGTAGGTGCGAGTGTAACTGAGGCTGGTACCAGCAACGGTACTATTACTGACCTCGATGGTGCATTCGTGCTAAGCGTAGAGAAGAACGTGACTCTCCATGTATCCTATGTAGGTTACAAAGATCAAGATGTTCGCGCTCACAATGACATGGTTGTTATGCTCAAAGAGGACACACAAGTTCTTGACGAGGTAGTAGCCATTGGTTATGGTACACAGAAGAAGGCCAACCTGACAGGTGCGGTGACAACTGTGGACGTCTCTAAAACCCTTGAATCCAAAACTGAGTCAGATGTAGCTAAAGCACTTCAAGGTGCTGTACCAGGTTTGACTATTACCAACTCTACTGGTGACATCGACGCTGATCCAACCGTAGTGATTCGTGGTATTGGTACCTTATCAAACAGCGGTACTTCTACTCCTCTCTACATTGTAGACGGTGTACCTATGGAGAACTTAGGTTACCTCAATGCTAACGATATTGAGTCTATCTCAGTATTGAAAGACGCTTCTTCCACCGCTATCTATGGTACACGCGCTGCGTTTGGTGTGGTATTGGTAACAACCAAGACTGCTAAAACTCAAGAGAAGGTGACTGTGACATACAACAACAACTTTGCATGGAGCCGTGCAACTGCAACTCCTGACTACCCTACTGTATATGCGCAAGCTCTAGCCATGACTGAGGCCAAGGGCTATCTTGGCGAACGTGCAGAACTCTTTGGTATGTATGTAGATGAAGAGGCTTATCAAACTAAAGCACAAGAATGGCTTGAATGGGCAAAAACTCAAGGTTGGAAGAATAACAAGTCTCCTTATCGCGAGATGGTGTATGGTTTGGACTATGACGAGAATGGTTTCTATGCTGACTGGGATGTAGCTGGTATCTTCTTCAATAATGCTACTCCTTCTCAACAACACAACTTGTCAGTATCTGGTAACTCTGGTAAGACCAACTACTATATGTCTATTGGTTACAACCATCAACAAGGTATTTTGAATTTTAATCCTGATAAGATGGATAAAATCAATGCTACCGTTAACCTCTCTACTAAAGTTAACAAGTGGTTGGAAGTAGGTGCTCGTTTCAATTTGCAACATCGTAACTACACCTATCCAGAGAACCGCGTAGGTGGTTACTCTAACCTTTGGCGTTGGGGTTCATTCTTTGGCCCTTGGGGTTATTTAACAGATGAAGAGGGGCAAGTTTATGATGGATATTCATTCCTTGGCGGTTTGAAAGAAGCAGGTGAAGCTTACAAAAAACGTATGAACTTGCGTGCTGGTGGTTTTATTAAACTAAACCTCGCTAAGGGCCTCACCTTCAACGGTGATTATACATTCACCTATCGTGCTGGCAACGAGAAGGCTATTGGCATGCCTGCTAAATATCAAGTAGACACATGGAGCCCTGGTAAATTTAAAGAGGATTGGAGTAGTGCAATAGATCCATATCCAACCAACAGCTACCTCACTCAAACCAATTCTCATTACTACAACCACGTTGCCAACTTATATTTTAACTATAATGGCTCTTGGAGTGGTCACAACCTCAACGTAATGGTTGGTGCTAACATTGATAAAGACGACTATGAGTACTTGACTCTCAAACGTAAAGACTTGCAAGATCTCAACTTGCCAGAGATGATTCTTACTTCTGAGTGGGACAGCTACATGCACGGTCGCAGCCATACAGGTAGTGCAGGTGTATTCGCACGTATTAACTATGACTACAAGGGTATTTATCTCTTCGAGTTGAGCGGTCGTTACGATGGTTCTAGCAAATTCCCAACTCACAGTCAATGGGCATTCTTCCCTTCAGGTTCAGTAGGTTATCGTATCAGCGAGGAGCCATACTTCCAAGAAGCTAAAGAGTATGTTAGCAACTTGAAACTCCGTGCTTCTTATGGTGTGATTGGTAACCAAGAAATTGGTAGCAACATGTTCCTTGAGACCATGTCCAAATACACAACTTCCGTTAACTGGCTTGGTAGTGGCGACGTAAAATATGACTACTTTGGTCAACCAAAGATGGTAGATCCTACTCTTACTTGGGAAACCATCGCAACTACTAACGTAGGTATCGACCTTGGTTTCTTGAATAATGATTTGAATGTTAACTTCGACTGGTATCAACGTGTAACTGACGGCATGTTGGCTCCTGGTAAAGAGTTGCCATCTGTTCTTGGTGCAAGTGCTGCTTTCGAGAACGCTGGTCAATTGCGCACACGTGGTTGGGAATTGAATATTGACTATCGTCACGTATTCCAAGAGGCCGACGGTTTGGCTATTCACGCAAACTTCAACCTCGCTGACTATAAAGCTACAATCACCAACTGGGATTCCGATAACCTCGTTAACACCAGCTACTCAGGTAAAGAGTACGGTGAGATTTGGGGCTTTAAGACCGATCGCTACTTTACACCAGCTGACTTCAAGGCTGATGGCACATACGCCGATGGTATTGCAGATCAAACTCTTCTTGAAAAAGATCCTAAGTTCGACTTCGGACCTGGTGACATCAAGTTCGTTGACCAAAACGGTGACGGCGTTATTGATTGGGGTGATGGTACAACAGAAAACCATGGTGACCTCGTAAAAATTGGTAACTCTACTCCACGCTTCCAATATGCATTCCGCCTCGGCGCAGAATGGAAGGGTTTTGACTTTGACATCTTCTTCCAGGGTGTAGGTAAACGTGATATGTGGAGCCCATCTGCATTCGTTATGCCTATGATGCGTGCAGCCGACATAACGATATATGCAAACCAAACAGATTATATCACCAAGGCTGAGATTGAAGCTGGCAACATCCGTCAAGATGCTGACTATCCACGTATTTTCCCTGGTAATGAGAAACAACTTGCTAACTCTTCAATAATGGGATTGGGTTGCAACAACTATGTACCACAAGATAAGTACCTCATCAACATGGCTTATCTTCGTCTAAAAAACCTCTCCGTAGGTTATACCTTGCCACAAAAGTGGACTCGTAAGGCTACCATCGAAAAAGTACGTATCTATGCTTCTTTCAGCAACTTAGCTGACCTTGTCAACCATACTGCTAAGTACGGTTTCGACCCTGAGGTTTCTAAGGGCAAAGAGGGCGCTAACTTCGGCAATGCAGCATACGCTCGTACAACTCCTCTTATGCGTTCGTATTCATTCGGTTTGCAAGTAACTCTATAATTAATGTTTAACCATATATTGAATATTAATTATTAACTATTAACATTACTAAATTGAATACATTATGAAAAAGATAATTTTAAGTTTGATGGCTGGTATGGTTCTCTTCACAGGTTGCGACTTGTTGAACAATGATCCAGATGATTCATTTACCAAAGGTAACTTCTTTACCAGCGAGACCAACGTAGAAATGTACACCAACTACTTCTACGCTGAATGGAGCGGTTATGGAAACAATGGTTCTTACGGCACATTCTATTTCCCAACCCTCAATGATAACCAAGCAGTAACTGGTATTACCCCATGGGATTTCACAACACTTTCTGCTACCGATGCTACCTGGGATGCTAGTTATGCAGAGATTCGTCGTGCTAACATCCTATTGGAGAACCTTGAAGGCGTAGAGATGTCTGCTGACGCTATGGCTTACTATCAATCACTTGGTCGTTTGTACCGCGCATGGCAACACTTCTGCGTTGTACGTAAGTTTGGTGATTGCTATTGGGTAGATCATTCTCTCACAACCGAAGATCAAGACATCCTTTATGGTCCTCGCCAAAATCGTAACGACGTTATGGACAAGATGCTAGAAGACCTCAACTACGCAGTTGAACACATGGGTAGTAAAAACGCATCTTCACGTACTGCTTACAACGTATATGTAGCGCAAGCTATCAAGGCACAAATCTGCTTGTTCGAAGGTACTTACGCTAAGTATCACAAGAACGATAAGGCACGCGCTGAGAAATACTTGGCAGAGGCTAAAACTGCTGCAGAGGCTATTATCAACAGTGGTGAGTTTGAGTTGACTCCTGGCGCAGAGGGTTACCGTGCGAATTACAACTCACTTGAGTTAGCTGGTAATAAGGAGATAATCATGTACAAGAACTATGTACAAGACATTCTCCGCCATGCTACCCAAGACTACTGCTGTGGTTCTACCCCAACCAATGGTATGAGTAAAGCAGCATTCAATGCTTACCTTATGAAGGACGGTTCTCTCCCAACAGGTGAAGACAAGGGTGTTCTTGGTACCGATGGTTATGATGCTGGCAAACCAGTTATCTATGCTCTTCTTGAAGCTCGTGACCCACGTTTGGCACAACAAATCGATGGTTACCTCTGCTATGTAGGTAACAACCGTGCTCGCTACGAGGGCGTTCCTGGACAAATTGGTGCTGCTGAGAATACTGTTACTACTGGTTATGGTATCCTCAAGTTCGACGAGCCAGAGACTCCTTCAGGATTGCGCCAATCTACCACTGGCAACGTAACAGACTGCCCTCTCTTCTGGTTGGCTGAGATTCTTCTTACCCACGCAGAGGCTTGCGCTGAGCTCGGCGAGACAGCTGCAGCTACCACTTCAATCAACAAGCTTCGTGCTCGCGCTGGTATGCCTGATCTCAAATTACAAGGCGACCCTGCAAATAACATGGGCGTCAGTGACCTTATTTGGGAAATTCGTCGTGAGCGCCGCGTAGAGTTAATGTTCGATAACAACGACCGCTACTGGTCACTGATCCGTTGGCACCAACTTGACAAACTCGATACTCAAATGTATCCTGACCAAACTTTAGGTGCTTGGATTGAGAAAGGTTGGCCTATTGGCGAGGGATTGAAGCTCACAAATGGCGACCACGGTTATATCGACCTCAGAGATACTTACGTTCGTAAGTTCGAAGAGAAGCACTACCTTGCTCCTATTCCATCAAGCCAAAGTGTATTGAACCCACAAATAGGTCAAAACCCAGGTTGGTAATAAGACCAAAATTTGAACAAACTCTAGACTGTTTGAATGTCTAATATAATCAAAGGGCTGTCAGAAGGCAGCCCTTTGTGTTTTGCATGCTATAAGATTGTACAAACGATTATTTTTAAAATAATACTCGTTTTTTTTGCGTTTGTGCATTTTTTTTTGTACCTTTGCGCGATTTTTGGCGTTTTGTGTTTTATACGCAAGAATCTCATTAAGACTTTGAAACTTTTTTAACTCTATTTATAGACATGGACGCAAAATACAATCCAACCGCGATTGAAGCCAAGTGGTATCAATACTGGCAAGACAAGAAACTATTCCACAGTACTCCTGATGGTCGTGAGGCATACACCGTAGTAATCCCTCCACCAAACGTGACAGGTGTGCTGCATATGGGTCACGTACTCAACAATACCATCCAAGATATCCTTGTGCGTCGTGCACGTCTTGAGGGTAAGAACGCTTGTTGGGCACCAGGTACTGACCACGCTAGTATCGCTACCGAAGCCAAGGTCATCAAACGCCTCAAAGAGCAAGGCATCAACAAGAGCGACCTCACCCGTGAGGAGTTCCTCAAGCATGCTTGGGCTTGGACCGAGGAGCACGGAGGTATCATCCTCAAGCAATTGCGCACTTTAGGTTGCTCTTGCGACTGGGATCGTACTGCTTTCACGATGGACGAGACTCGCTCAAAAGCGGTTATTGATGTATTCTGCGACCTCTACAACAAGGGGCTCATCTACCGTGGTCTCCGTATGGTCAACTGGGACCCAGAGCGCCAAACAGCCCTTAGCGACGAGGAGGTGATCTACCAAGAGGAGCATAGCAAGTTGTACTATATGAAGTACTACGTGGCTGAACAGTTGACAATTGACAGTGAACAGTTGACAGCAGAGGGCAACGTGATTCATAAAGATGAAAAGGGTTACTACGCCGTGGTGGCTACCACCCGTCCTGAGACCATTATGGGTGATGTGGCAATGTGTATCAACCCTAAAGACCCAAAGAACCAATGGCTGAAAGGCAAGCACGTGATTGTGCCTAAGGTAGGTCGCGTGATTCCTGTGATTGAAGACCGCTATGTGGAGATTGAGTTCGGTACAGGTTGCTTGAAGGTAACTCCTGCGCACGATGTGAACGACTACGCATTGGGACAAAAATACGACCTCACCACCTATGATATATTTACCGCAGACGCGCACGTGAACGTTGAGGGATTGGAGGCTGATATCTATCCTAATGTAGCTGCATACCAAGGTATGGACCGCTTCGACTGCCGCAAGCAGATTGTAGTGGATCTCCAAGCCGAAGGATTGGTGGAGAAAGTGGAAGACTACACCAACAAGGTGGGTTACTCGGAGCGTACCAATGTACCTATCGAGCCACGTTTGAGTTTGCAATGGTTCATCCGCATGCAGCACTTTGCTGATATCGCATTGCCACCAGTAATGAACGACGATATCGTATTCTATCCAACGAAATACAAAAACACCTACCGCAACTGGCTGGAGAACATCAAAGACTGGTGTATCTCACGCCAACTCTGGTGGGGACACCGTATTCCTGCCTACTACGAGAAAGCATTGCTCGAAGAGACAGGCGCAGAGAACTATCCAGAGGATAAGATCATTGTAGCGCCAAACATCGAAGCTGCTGCCGAGAAATCGGGCTTGAGCGTAGATGCGTTGGTACAAGACGAAGGTGCACTCGATACATGGTTCTCATCATGGCTCTGGCCAATCAGCCTCTTTGATGGCATCGAGCATCCAGGCAATGAGGAGATCAACTATTACTATCCAACTGCTGACTTGGTGACTGGTCCAGATATCATCTTCTTCTGGGTGGCACGTATGATCATGGCAGGTTATGAGTATATCGGTAAGATGCCATTCCGTCATGTTTATTTCACAGGTATCGTGCGTGATAAATTGGGCCGTAAGATGTCCAAATCATTGGGTAACAGCCCAGATCCACTCGATTTGATTGCACGCTTTGGTGCCGACGGCGTACGTATGGGTATGATGCTTTGCGCTCCTGCGGGCAATGATATCTTGTTTGACGATAGCCTCTGCGAGCAAGGACGTAACTTCTGCAACAAGATCTGGAACTGCTTCCGATTGATTAAGGGTTGGGAAGTTGCCGACATAGCTATGCCAGAGACCAATCAATGGGGCGTAGAGTGGTTCGAGGCAGTACTCGCTAAAGCACAAGCAGAGGTGGCTGACTTGTTCAGTAAGTACCGTTTGAGCGAGGCGTTGATGGCTATCTACAAGCTCTTCTGCGACGACTTCTCTGGTTGGTACCTCGAGATCATCAAACCTGCATACGGTCAGCCAATTGACAAGGCAACCTATGAGAAGACTATCCAATTTATGGATACCATGCTCAAGCTCTTGCACCCATTCATGCCATTCATCACCGAGGAACTATGGCAAGCGATTGAGGAGCGCCAAGAGGGTGAATCACTCATGGTTTCTCCTTTGGAGAAGGTTCAGGAGTTCAGTGGTTCAGAGGTGAAGGAAGCTGAGCAATGCTTCGATATTATCTCTGCTATCCGTAATATCCGTGCACAGAAGAATATCTCTCCTAAGGAGGTATTGACTTTGGTTTGCCCAGAGGCATTGCCAGCAGTGGTAGTGAAACTGGCGAACGTAGAGTTGGCTGTAGGCGCAGAGAAGAGCGCAGGTAGTGCATCGTTCATCATCGGTACCACCGAGTATAGCGTGCCATTGGAGAAGTTTATCAATGTGGACGAAGAATTGAAGAAACTCGAGGCTGAGTTGGCTCACCAAGAGGGCTTCCTCCGTGGTGTGATGGGTAAACTCAATAACGAGCGCTTTGTGCAAAACGCTAAACCAGAGGTGGTAGAGTTGGAGCGCAAGAAGAAAGCGGATGCCGAAAGCCGTATTGCGACTATTAAGGAGGCTATTGCTCAACTGCGTTGAGTGGTTCAGGAGTTCAGGAGTTCAGGAGTTCAGGAGTTGAATGAAAGACTTAGCATCCCTTCGCGCAGAGATTGACCAGCTGGACGAGCAGTTGTGGGATATCATCGCACAGCGCGCGGACGTGGCTCGCGCCATAGGTGAGTGGAAACACGCACATGGCGAACAGGTGCTGCAACCCGAGCGTTGGCAGCAAGTTGTGGAGCATTGTATAGCACAAGGCAAGCAACATGGACTGAGCGAAACGGTTATCCGCGAAGTGATGGAAGCATTGCATAAAGAAAGCGTCAGGGTAGAATCCTGACGTTTTTTTGTTGGTTTGGCACGGTTTTTGTACATATTTACACGGACGCACTTGAAGGTGTTTTTTTACCGTGAAAATAGTTCATTATAAAAAAATTATCATATGCAAACTACCGTAGATATTCGCGAACTGCAAGAGCGCATCGAGCGTGAGAGTTCGTTTGTAGAAGCCCTGACCATGGGCATGAACCAAGTGATTGTAGGTCAAAAGCACCTTGTAGAGAGTCTGTTGATTGGTTTGTTGGCAGACGGACATATCCTATTGGAAGGTGTACCTGGTTTGGCAAAGACCTTGGCCATCAACACATTGGCTAAATTGGTAAAAGCCGATTTCAGCCGTATTCAGTTTACACCAGACTTGTTGCCAGCCGACGTGTTGGGTACACAGATCTACTCGCAAAAGTCGGAAGAGTTTAAGGTGAAGCAAGGTCCTATCTTCGCTAACTTCGTGTTGGCAGATGAGATCAACCGTGCTCCAGCCAAAGTGCAATCCGCATTGCTTGAGGCCATGCAAGAGCGTCAGATCACCATCGGCGAGCAGACCTACAAGTTGGGTGAGCCATTCCTCGTACTCGCTACCCAAAACCCTATCGAGCAAGAGGGAACCTATCCATTGCCAGAAGCACAGACCGACCGTTTCATGCTCAAGGTGGTGATTGGCTATCCAAAGAAAGAGGAGGAGATGCAGATCATTCGCCAAAACATCACAGGCGAAAAGATACAAGTCAACCCTATCCTCGAGACCTCCGATATCCTCAAGGCTCGCCAAATCGTGCGCGAGGTGTATATCGATGAGAAGATCGAGAAGTATATCGTGGACATCGTGTTTGCTACTCGCCAACCAGAGGCATATGGTTTGGAGAATATGAAATCAATGATTGCGTTTGGCGGTTCACCACGTGCAAGTATCAACTTGGCATTGGCAGCTCGTGCATACGCATTTATCCACCGCCGTGGTTATGTGATTCCAGAGGATGTACGTGCCGTTTGCTACGACGTATTGCGCCACCGCATTGGCCTTACCTACGAGGCAGAAGCCAACAACATCACCACCGAGGATGTGATAACCGAGGTATTGAACGCGGTGCAAGTTCCTTGATTGGTTTAGGGTTTAGTGTTTAGTGTTTAGAGTTTAGAGAGAATGACCTCTGAAGAACTATTAAAACGGGTACGGAAGATAGAGATTAAGGCGCGTAAGCTGAGCCGTAATATCTTCGCGGGCGAGTACCACTCGCAGTTCAAGGGACGCGGTATGGCGTTCTCCGAAGTGCGTGAGTATCAGCCTGGCGACGATGTGCGCTCTATTGACTGGAACGTGACCGCACGCCTCAACAAACCCTATATCAAGGTGTTTGAAGAGGAGCGCGAGCTCACTGTGATGCTGCTGGTGGATGTATCGGGCAGTCGTCACTTCGGTACACTCAGCCAGATGAAACGCGACATGATGGCAGAGGTGGCTGCTACATTGGCATTCTCCACCATCGCCAACAACGATAAGGTGGGCGTGATATTCTTCTCCGACAAGATTGAGAAGTTTATCCCTGCTAAGAAAGGTAAGACCCACGTGCTGCATATCATCCGCGAGTTGCTGAGCTTTGAGCCCACTTCCGCAGGTACCGACATCGCACAAGCATTGCAATACTTTGCCAATGCTCAAAAACGCCATTGCACTGCCTTCCTCATCTCTGATTTTATCGGCGCAGGCAATATGTATCAACCGCTGATGATTGCCTCTAACCGCCACGAGGTGAATGCCATACAGATATACGACCGCCGTGAAGCCGAGTTACCAAACATCGGACTCGTGAAGTTCCACGATGCCGAGACAGGCAACGACCTGTGGGTAGATACCGCCATCACATCGGTGAGAGACAACTATGCACAAGCATGGCGCGACAACCAAAACGAGACGCAACAACTCTTCACCCGCACGGGCGTAAGCCATGTCAGCGTGCGCACGGATGAAGATTATGTGAAAGCTTTAATGCACTTATTCAAATGCTAACAACGATTTTGGCACTGGTGGTTAGTGCCGCAATAGATAGTACCACCCTCTTTATCGGCGACCAAACCGACTTGCATCTGCGTGCTACCTGCGAGGTAGGAGAGCAGGTGCAGATGCCTGTGCTCGGCGAACACCTGATTCCTGGCATTGAGATCGTGGACCGTACCATCGTAGATACCACCACCCTCAGTGACGGTCGCGTGCAGTACAACCAATACCTGACGCTGACCTCCTTCGAGGACTCGCTCTTCTATATCGAGCCCCTGCCTTTCGTCAGTGGCGACGATACCGTATGGAGCGAATCGCTGATGCTCAATGTGGTACAGCCATTTGAGATGGACTCTACCGACATGGCCATCACCGACATCAAGGGTATTTACCGCGCACCTATCTGGTGGTGGGGATTCCTGAGATGGGTACTGCTGGCATTGGCTGTAGCAGGCGTGGGCGTAGGCGGATACTACCTCATCACCTACCTACAAAGTCGCATGGGCAAACGCGATAAGGATGCCGTAGCAGCCGAGCCATTGCGTCCCGCAGAGGAAGTGGCATTGGAGAAACTGGACATCATCCGCGAGCAGAAGATCTGGCAAACAGGTCAAATCAAGGAATACCACACGCAACTTACCGACGTGGTGCGTGAGTACATCGCCCGCCGATTTGAGGTAAGCAGTGCCGAGCAGACTTCCGATGAGACACTGCGTGCCATGCGTCCGCTCTTGAGCGACAAGAAAGACCTCTATGAACAGCTGCGCAAGATGCTCACATTAGCGGATTTGGTAAAGTTCGCCAAGTGGACCACCACACCCGACGAAAACGAACTGAGTTTGCGTAGTGCATATACCTTCGTCAAGGAGACGACGATTAAAAGTTTAGAGGACGGTGCTGAAGCACCTACAGTTTAGAGTTTAGTGATTAGTGTTTAGAGATATGACATTTGCTAGTCCAGGATATTTATTTTTATTGCTGTTGCTGATTCCAGTAGTGGGATGGTATATATGGAAGTTGCGCACCGCTCGTGCATCGGTGCAGTTGTCTTCAACAGCTAGTTTGCAGCAACAGCCCAAGAGTTTGCGTGTATGGTTGATCCATGTGCCTTTTGTGTTGCGTGTGCTATTGGTGATATTCTTATCTTTGGCTTTGGCACGACCACAATTGAGTAATCGCTGGCAATCGGAATCCACCGAGGGTATCGACATCATGATGGCGTTGGACATCTCAGGCACCATGCTGGGCGAGGACCTCAAGCCCAACCGTCTGGAGGCTGCCAAAGCCGTGGCTACGGAGTTTGTGCTCTCACGTCCGAACGACCAGATCGGTTTGGTGGTATTTGCAGGCGAGAGCTTCACGCAATGTCCTCTGACCACCGACCATGCGGTATTGGTCAACCTCTTCCAATCGGTGAAGTTTGGTATGATCGAAGATGGTACGGCCATCGGTTTGGGTCTGGCGAACGCAGTGAACCGCATGAAAGATTCGGAAACAAAGTCTAAGGTAGTGATCCTGCTCACCGACGGTAGCAACAACCGCGGCGACATCGACCCTCAAACCGCAGCCGAAATCGCCAAGACCTTTAATATACGCGTATACGCGATAGGTGTGGGCAGCTACAGCGACCAAGTGCGTGTACCTATGCATACGCCATATGGCGTGCAATATGGCACGATGAGTTCGGAGTTTGACGAGACTACCCTCCGCAATATCGCTCAACTCACAGGCGGCGAGTACTTCCGCGCAACCGACAATAATAGTCTGCGCGCTATCTACCAACAGATCGACCAACTCGAGAAGACCAAGATTCGCGTTCGCGAGTACTCCAAGCGCACCGAGCATTTCATGCCATTCCTCACGGCTGCTCTGCTCTGCCTACTGCTCGAAGTGCTGCTCCGATTCCTAGTTCTTCGCACCATCGCGGAGTAGTTTAGTGTGTTTAGTGTTTAGAGTTTAGAGTTTAGTGTTTAGAGATTAGAGATATGTTTAGATTTGCAAATATAGAAATGCTTTGGTGGCTTATCACGATACCCGTCTTCGTGATTGCATACATCATCTACACCAAGCGCAAGAGCCGCCAGTTGGCGGAGTTTGGCGATCCAGAATTGATGGCACAGCTTATGCCAGATGCATCTAAGAGCCGACCTGTATGGAAGTTCAGTCTGATGATTGTGGCGGCAGTGCTGCTCATCATCGCTGCTGCACGTCCACAATTTGGACAACAAGAGAAGACCGTTAAGCGACAAGGCATCGAAGTGATGGTAGCATTGGATATCTCCAACTCCATGCTCGCCGAAGATGTAGCTCCTAACCGTCTGGACCGTGCCAAGCAGATGCTTAGCAAGATGATTGACAACATGGTGGACGACAAGGTGGGCTTGGTGGTCTTTGCTGGCGAAGCCTTCACGCAGCTCCCTATTACTTGCGACTACGTGTCAGCCAAGATGTTTCTCAACACCATCACCCCTAACCTCATCCAAACACAAGGTACGGCCATCGGCACTGCCCTGCAAACAGCCATCACCTCCTTCGGAGCACAAGAGAGCGATGCAGGACGTGCTATCATCCTCATCACCGATGGTGAAAACCACGAGGATGACGCCATTGCCGCAGCTAAAAAGGCACAAGAGTTGGGCATCCAAGTCTTTGTCATTGGTATTGGTAAGCCAGAAGGAGCACCTATACCTAAGCCAGGCACCAACGACTATTTCAAAGACCGCAGCGGACAAGTCGTTGTCAGCCGCCTCAACGAAGAGATGTGTCAGCAGATCGCACAAGCAGGTAGTGGCATCTATGTGCGTTGCGACAATACCAATACCGCCATGCGTGCCCTCCAACAGGAGCTCGACCGCATCGCAACGACCGACCTAGAGACTACCGTCTATGCCGACTACAACGAGCAATACCAATCCTTCGTGCTGATTGCGCTCTTATTGCTCGCCATTGAGTTCTTCATCCTCTCACGCAAGAACCACCGCCTCACACGCATGGACTTGTTTGGAGAAAAAACGGAAAAGTAAAACGACTAACTGAACAGTAATATGCGATTATTAGTTACAATCATATCATTATGCATCGCTTCGCTGCTTTTTGCGCAGCATGAGAGCCCTGACGTGCGTCGTGGCAACAAGCAGTACAACGACTCCAACTACACCGAAGCAGAGGTCAACTACCGCCGTGCGTTGGACAAGAACGACCAATCATTCGAGGCACACTACAACCTGGGGGATGCACTCTTCCGCCAAGAGAAGTACCCCGAGGCAATGGAGCAATATACCAAAGCTGAGCAACTGCTCAAATCCGACGACAAGACGCGCAAAGAGCTCATCGACAGCCGATTGGCTGACACCTATCACAACCTGGGTAATGCCCTCTATGCGCAACAGCAATACGACAAAGCCGTGGCGGCATACCAACAATCGTTGCGACGCAACCCCAAGGACAACGACACGCGCTACAACCTCGTGAAAGCCATGCAGCAGCTACAGCAACAGCAGCAACAACAAAACCAAGACCAAAATCAACAGCAACAACAGCAAAACGACTCTACACAACAACCGCAACAACAAGAGCAACAGCAAAACGAGCAACAACAGCAGCAACAGCAAAACGAGGATCAGATGGACAAAGAGACTGCCGAGCAAATCCTGCAAGCCCTTGAGCAAGACGAACAAGAGACACAAGAGAAACTACAACGCCAACAAGGCAAGAAACGTCGCGTAGAGAAAGAATGGTAAGATTATGAAAAAGATACTATCGATATTATTTATTTGCAACATGGCGCTGACCGCACTGGCGCAAGATGTAGAATTCAAGGCCTCTGCACCTGCTCAAGTGATTGTCGGTAAGCCCTTCCAACTCACCTACTCGGTGAACCAACGTGCCAAAGATTTGCGTGCGCCAGAGTTTACGGATTTTGATTACATTGCAGGTCCTTATACCTCGCAATCATCGTCCACCTCGTTCGTCAATGGCAAACGCACCTCGTCGTTTACCCTCACCTATACCTACACGCTCATGGCGAACCAAGAGGGTACCTTCACCATCCCACCTGCAACCATCAAGGTGGATGGCGAGCAATACACCTCCAACGGCGTGCGTATCACCGTGCTCCCACCCGACCAACATGCCCCCGCTGCTACAAGCAATGCGAGCGCAGCTAACCAACCACGCGAAACCACCCAGATTAACGAAGGCAACATCTTCATACGCACCTTGGTCAGCAAGGGCAAGGTGCATGAGCAAGAGGCCATCCTGCTCAGCTACAAGTTGTATTTTGCAGGCGTGGATGTCGCACAATTCACGAACAACACCCGCCTACCTGAGTTCAAGGGATTCCTCAAGCAAGAGCTCGAAGTGGGAGAGATACAAACCGAACTGGAGCACTACAATGGCCGCAACTACCAAACGGCTGTGCTCTACCGCACCCTACTCTTCCCGCAGCGCAGTGGCAACATCACCATCGATCCTGCAGAGTTTGAGGCAGTGCTACGCATACAAAACCGCGCACAAGTACGCAGTATCTTCGACGACTTTTTCAACAGCTATACCACTGCCACCAAGGCTATTACTGCGCCTGGCACCACCATCCATGTGGATGCCTTGCCCACAGGCAAACCAGCTGGATTCAGCGGCGGTGTAGGACAATTCAATATCTCCAGTACCATCTCCAGCACCGATCTGCAGGCCAACGAAGCTGTCACCCTCAGCATCACCATCCAAGGTACGGGCAACATGAAACTGCTCAAGACACCATCTGTTGATTGGCCAGAGGGCTTCGAGGTATATGATCCTAAGGTGTCCAACAACTTCCGCAACACTACCACAGGCGTCAGTGGTACCAAGACCATCGAGTATCTAGCTATTCCTCGCGCAGGAGGTAGCTATACCATTCCGCCTATCCTATTCTCCTACTACGACACCCAAGCTGATAGCTATAAGACGCTCGCCACACCTGAATACACGCTCCAGATCGCACGTTCTGCCACCGAGGAAGCCAATGCCGCAGTGGTCAATCATTTCGTGCAAAAGGAAGATATCCAGCAATTGGGCTCCGATATCCGCTATATCGATGTCAACGCATTACCAGCACTTAAAATCCATAAGTCCAAATTCACCTTCGGCACTCTCGCCTTCTGGCTTTGCTACCTCATACCCGCACTCTTAGCGGCACTGCTCTTCATCATCTTCCGCAAGAAGATCCAAGAAAATGCCGACATCACCCGCGTGCGCTACAAGAAGGCCAACAAAGTGGCGCAACGCCGACTCAAAGCGACTGAGCTACTGCTCAAGGCTGACAACAAGACCGCATTCTTCGAGGAAATCGAACGCGCTGCATGGACCTACCTCAGCGACCGCCTGTCCATTCCTACCGCACAACTCAACAAAGAGAACATCGCACAGATCCTTGCCAGCAAAGGTGTGACAGACACCCTCATTGAGGAAGTATTGCACGTACTCGCCACCGCCGAGTTTGCACGCTATGCCCCAACTTCCGACCACGCCATGCAAGACATCTACAACGATACAACCAAGATTATCAACCAATTAGAGAACTGCAAACTCTAACTCTTTCAAACCTCGAAACAATGAAACTGCTTTTTATATTTCTTACCACTCTCTTTGCCGATGCTAATATCCAATACGCCGAGGGCAACTATGCTCAAGCCGCTACACAATACGAGCAGATCCTCGCCAATCTACCATCTACCGACGTAGCCGATCTACCATCTGACTACGCAGTGGTCTATTACAACCTCGGCAATGCCTATTTCAAGCAAGGTGAGTTGGCACAAGCCATACTCGCATACGAACGTGCTTTGCGCCTCCAACCATCCTTGCAAGATGCCAAGCACAACCTCCAGTTTGCACAATCGCGTATTATAGACAATATCCAGGACACCCAATCATTCTTCCTTTCCAACTGGCTCCAAGCCATCCGCAATGCGCTCAGCCAACGCACTTGGATTATCCTATCTATCTCGCTGTTTATATTGGCGTTAGTAGGCTTCTTCCTCTTTGCGTTCAGCCAAATAATATGGCTTCGCAAGACGGCTTTCTACACCAGTCTCGTCGCCCTTATCATTTCCATGGCTGCATGCGCCAATGCGGGGTCACTCCACCAGCGTGACACCCTGCGCGCCGAGGCCATCATCACACAAGGTATCGTCAATGCCAAGTCCTCGCCCGATCGCTCAGGCACTGACCTCTTTACCATCCACGAGGGCACCAAGATCGAGATCAAAGAGGTCATCGGCGAATGGTGTTGCGTACATGTGGGCAACAATATCGGATGGATGCCACTCGCCCATCTCGAACGTATCTAAGCCCGGCAAATACCCCTTTTTGTAAAACAAAAATAACAAAAAACAAAAAAAATAAACTCTAAACTCTAAACTCTAAACAAAAAATTTGCACGTTTCATTTTTTTTCAGTAATTTTGCACCGATTTTGAATTTTTGGGTTCAAACTTTCATACATCTGAACTTCTGAACCCCTGAACTCCTGAACATTCGCCTTGCGAATAATCGTTCGAGACCTTTGGTTGAAATAAGAACAAACAAAACAAAATTAATATTAATTTTTTAAAAACTTTTACAACAATGACAAAAGTAGGTATCAATGGTTTTGGCCGTATCGGACGCTTCGTTTTCCGTGCAGCTATGAAACGCAATGACATCGAGATCGTAGGTATCAACGACCTCTGCCCAGTAGATTATTTGGCTTAT
>JAFYSB010000036.1 GCA_017546705.1 Paludibacteraceae bacterium | reverse complement strand
ACGGGCAAAATCAAGCGTAAACACGCTTACAAGAGTCACATTCTGACAAAGAAGACTAAAAAACAAAAACGCAACTTGACTCACGTTGCATTGGTAGATTCAACAAACTTGCGCTCAGTTCGCGAAATGTTGGTTCTCCGTTAATTATTAACCACCAAATTATTAAACTAGTAAAACTATGCCAAGATCAGTCAATCACGTTGCTTCGCGCAACCGTCGTAAGAAGATTTTGAGCCTCACACGAGGCAATTTTGGTGGCCGTGCAAACGTTTGGACAGTTGCCAAAAACACTTGGGAGAAAGGTCTCCAGTACGCTTATCGCGATCGTAAGAACAAAAAACGCACCTTCCGTGCTCTCTGGATCCAACGTATCAACGCTGCTGCGCGTCTCGAGGGTCTCAGCTACAGCCAATTGATGGGTGCATTGAAGAAAGCTGGTATCGAAATCAACCGCAAAGTCCTCGCAGACTTGGCGATGAACCAACCAGCAGCGTTCAAAGCTATCGTTGAGCAAGCTAAGAAGTCTATCTAATTAGATGTGAACAACAGTAAATAAGGTGTCCCTGCCATAATGGCAAGACACCTTATTCACTTTGTAAAATGAGGGGGAAATAATACTTTCCTTATTTATTTATGTGTGCGTAGGCGCATACGCGCGTATATACGCACAGTAGGATATAAATCAACATACTATAAATCTATGAAACACATGAGTATTTGGATGTTGCTACTTGCACTATCCGCAACATTGGCTGTATCAGCGGACCCATTACCTGGCTTCCGTTATGAAGATGCAACTAAGTTTCAAATCATCAACAAAGGCTGGGATAATACCACCGAACCTTACACACGCCTTCCTCAGCAGTATATGGATAGCTGCCGCGAGGAGCAACAATGGCTTTACAACCACTCTTCTGGTATTGCAGTGCGTTTCGCTACCAATAGCAAACGTATCGCAGCACAATACAACCTGAAAAACAATTTCCATATGCAACATATGGCGATGACCGGTATCAAAGGCACCGACCTCTACTATCTCAACGAGCAAAGAAACGTCTGGGAGCATGTCAATACCGCTCGTCCACAAGAGAAGAACTTCAAAGCAGACTCTATCCAATCCAAACTCTATGTGGAGAACTTGGATGGCGAGATGCACGAATATATGATTTATTTGCCTCTCTATGATGGTATCAATTGGTTGCAAATTGGTGTGGATTCTACTGCCGAGCTCACCATGCCACGCGTAGATAATCCTCGCAAGATGGGTAAGATTGTTATCTATGGTACTAGTATTCAGCAAGGCGGTTGTGCTTCACGCGTAGGTATGGTGCCAAGTGCAATGATCCAACGTGAATACAACCTCGAGTGTGTCAATCTCTCTACTTCGGGCAATGCACGTATGGATTTCTACATCGCTGAAGCGCTGGCAGATATCGAAGATGCAATCTGCTATGTGATTGATCCAGTGCCTAACTGCACCAAAGACCGTTGTGACACAGCAACATACGACTTTATTAAGATTCTGCGCACCCTTCGTCCTGAAGTGCCAATCATTATGGTCGAGGGTATTATGTATCCTTACACCCGTCATAATAGCTTCCATGCAGAGTATTTGCCACAGAAGAATGAGTGTTTCCGTCGTGGCTATGAGCAACACTTGGCGGAGAACCCAAAGGGCTTGTATTATATGACTCACGATGGTCAAGTAGGTCCAGAGATGGAAGGCACCGTAGATGGCGTACACCTGACCGATTATGGTTTCCGTGCGTATGCCGACCTACTTGAGGTGAAGATCAAAGAAGCGTTGGACGATACCGATGTGGATTATGACCTTACTCTTTCGTACAACATTGTTCGCAAGAAATCGCTTTGGGAGCGTTTCGTGGATTTCATTAAGGGATATTGAAAAATAGTTTAATTTAATGTATATGAAAAAAGTTTTTATCTTCTTTTTGAGCGTGGTCTATTCACTAACCACGTTTGCACAAATATCCGTCAGTGGTACGGTGATTGATGCAGATAATAGCGAATCATTGATAGGTGTTTCTATCATTGAGAAAGGTACTTCTAATGGTGTAGTCACCGATTTTGATGGTAATTTCTCGTTGAAAGTAGCCGATAACGCAGTGTTGCAACTGTCGTATGTGGGTTACAAGACAGAAGAAGTGAAGATCGGCAAGAACCATAATTTGGGTACTATTAAACTCCAACCAGAGGCTGTTGGTTTGGAGGATGTCACTATCGTTGGACAAATTGCTCGTCAACAAGTTACACCAGTTGCAGTTAGTCAAGTTACTGCTCTCGAGATTGAAGAGCGACTTGGTGGACAAGAGTTTACCGATATTCTCAAGAATACTCCTGGTGTACACGCTAATGGTAATGGCGGTGGCTGGGGCGACTCCGAGATCTGGATGCGTGGTTTTGATAATACCAATATTGCTACAATGGTCAATGGTGTGCCAATGAACGACATGGAGAATGGTACATTATATTGGTCCAACTGGCAGGGATTGAGCGACGTTACATCCGTTATGCAAACACAACGTGGTATGGGTGCTTCTAAAATTTCTGCACCTTCTGTAGGCGGTACTATTAATATCGTTACTAAAGGTATCGATGCCAAACATGGCGGTAATATCGCATACTCTATGGGTAATGATGGCTCAAACAAAATATCTTTTGGTATCTCCACTGGTTTGATGGCGAATGGATGGGCAATCACTGTTCAAGGTTCGCGTAGTTGGGGTGATGGATACATCCAAGGTACAAGTTATGAAGGATATAGCTACTTTGCTAGCATCGCCAAACGTATCAATGAGCAGCACCAAATCTCTTTGAGTGGTTTTGGTGCCCCACAGTGGCACTGGAAACGTCCTTCGGGCTCATCAGGCGCACTCACACTAGCAGAGTGGAACAATGTGAAGAAGTATATGAAAGATGGTATGGACTACCGACGTTACAACCCATCTTATGGCTATGCTAATGATGGTACACAGAAGGGTACTAACTTCAACCACTATCACAAACCACAAATATCACTCAACCATGTATGGCAAATTGATTATAAGTCATCATTGTCAACAGCGCTCTACACTTCTATCGGTCGTGGTGGAGGTGGTACAGCAGAGGCAAGCCCATATTCATCTTATAGTTATAGCGATTTAAATAAAGGAGCAAACTATGGTGTTATCACCACAACCTTCCGTCGAGAGGATGGTACTTTTGACTACGGTGCGGTAGAAGATATAAATGCAGCTTCGACTAGTGGCTCTGAACTTGTCATTTGCGACAATAGAAACTATCACAACTGGTACGGACTCGTTTCTACCTATAATAATAAGTTCTTAAATGAGGCTATTGATTTTACTGCAGGTCTGGATGTTCGCTACTATCAAGGTATCCACACTGCTGTTATTACTGATCTTATGGGTGGTGACTATTTCATTGATGCAAGCCGTGGCAGTGTTGTCGCAGAGAATAATATCTTGGCTGCGAATAGTGCATGGAGGTATGAAAAACTTAACGTAGGCGATATCGCATACCGCGATTATACAGGACACGTGATACAAGAAGGTGTTTTCGCTACTGTAGAGTATATCTCTCAACATTGGACTGCTTTCTTAAATGGTTCGTTTAATATTACAACTGATTGGCGTGAAGACCGATTCTACTACGACGAAGCACATCGATTTTCAGAGAAAGTTACTTTCTATGGTGGAACAGTCAAGGGCGGTGTCAACTATATCGTCAATCCAAATCACAATATATTCGTTAACGCAGGATTTATTAGCCGTGCACCGAAATTCACAGGAGCATTCATGTCATCTACTACATCACATATGTTAAACAAGGATGTTAAGAATGAGAAAATCGCATCTGTCGAATTAGGATATGGTTTCCACAATGAGTATGTGAATTTAGTATTCAATGGATACTACACGCGTTGGATAGACAAAACAATGTCTTATTATACAGATCTTGCAACGCAGGAAACAGGTTTTGTCAATATGAATGGCGTAGGAGCACAGCACATGGGACTTGAGTTCGAGTTGAAGGCACGTCCTACCAAATGGCTTGAACTTAATGCTATGTTATCGCTGGGTGATTGGCGTTGGAAGGGTAAAGACGTGATTGGTTACCTCTTTGACGAGCATGGTAATCCTGTGAATGAACAAGGAGCAATCACGGAAATGGCTTCGCCTGAACATACATGGGCTAAAATTAATGTAGAGAACGTGCAAGTCGGTGGCCAAGCGCAAACAACGGCAGCATTGGGATTGCTCTTCAAACCATTTAAGGGATTCCGTATAGGTGGTGAATATACATTGTTCGATCGTAACTACTCGTACTACTCTTTTTCAGGCTCTAACCTTGCTATTGGCAAGACAATGAATATTGTTGAACCTTACAAGTGCCCTATAGGAGGACAGTTTGATGTTCGCGCAAGCTATTCTTTCAAGATAGGTGAGGCGGTACGTGCTACATTATCTGGAAATATTACCAACCTGCTTGACCAATACTACATTGATAAAGCGTGGTCTGCACAAACAGTTACTCAAAACGTTGCAGAGAATACCAAAGATAATGTCTATTTCTTCTATAATAAAGGAAGACAATGGAATATACGTCTTAAATTAACCTTCTAATAGGATGTGGTTTTATCGTGTAACAATTAAATTTATCGACTTATGAAAAAGATACAATATATTTTCTTTGTTCTCTGTGGTCTTGGTGCAGTTTCTTGCAGCAACTATTTTGATGAACATCAATTGGGCAATGTGGATCCTTCTGTCACCGACATTCGACCAAACATGACATACGAACTCACTGAGAACGACTATGCAACAATCGCCAAACTACAAGTGAATATAGATTCTGCTACATTGCATGGAGAACAAGCCCTAGAAGAATTGGCAGCTATTGCTACCGAGAAAGCATTTACCGAAACAGCTTCTGCCGACATGTATGTTCCTGCACTTATGCAGAACTTGTTCCCTTATCTTGATAATGGTACCTTCTGCGATGTGACCTATCGCTATCGCGAAGGGAAATCTACACGCGTACAACCATTTACTACTGCTACGGGATATACGCTTGAAACAAAAGACTACGAAGCTATTTGGCAAAAAAGAGGTATAGAATACTTAACACCCGCAAGTGCAGATTCTGTTAATACATTCCTCAAAACTTTGATTCCTACTGCTAAGATTGGCAAAATCGTAGTGTTGAGTTACAATTATTCGGCTAATGAACCAGAACCTTCTGAGGGAAGCGAAATGTTGCCATATGCATTACCCCTAAGTCAATTTATGAAATTTCCAGACGATAAGGAACATGAGTTCTATGGCGTAGTAGGTACAATCAAATCAAAGATATATGGTAGATTCTACCTCGTGGACGGACAAGATTCTGTATATGTATATGAATTGGCAAATGAAGAAGGGAATAACAAAATATGGAAATCTTTGGGTATTGGACAAGGTGACTCAATCTGTGTTCGTGGTTTCTATAATGCAGAGAAAGAGCAGATTGTCAATGCTGTATATGTCAGCCACTCGCCCGCTTCTATTCCTGCGAGAGCGCCACGCTATGCTGCTAACAATAAGCAGATTAATAAAGTAAACACCATATATCAACTTACAGACGAGGGATGGGTTCTTTACACCAATGAAGATCTTAAAGTAGCGGAAGCGTTGCCACAACATGTGTATGAAATGGTTGATGAGACAGCCATATCTGATACTAAAACAATCGAGAAGTACTTGCGTATAACTTACCCTTATGCAAAAGAGGATGATATCTACCTCATCGCTTACCGTGGAGTCAACGGTATGACAGCCGATGAGTGGATATACGATGGAAGCGACTTTATTCTTACTACAGGATATATCAATGAGGTGATGTCTTTCCAAGTTAAAAACGATATTTGGATAGCAAATATATCTACCTATTTGCAAACTAAATTCGTTGGTGAGGGTGTTGGTAAATTCATTATGCAGAATGTCGCATTAGACGGACTATCCTACGTGTGGCGCTATCAAGCACTGTATGGTATGACTGCTTCTGGATATGTGTCAGGTGCTGCTCATAAAGTGGATGGATGGCTTATATCACCTAAAATCAAACTCAAAAAAGCCAAACAACCACAAATGACATATGACAATGCACTCAAGTTTGGTAATGCGACTGATAATCCAAAATGGTTATCTGTGATGATTACTACAAATTGGACAGGAGATGTCACTACTTCCGAATGGACAAAACTGCCATTCCCAGAGGATTTGCCTCCAGGAACTGACTGGGTATTCCGTCCATCAGGTGTGTTTGACCTCTCTGCTTATAATGGACAAACTGTCGTGATAGCATTCCGATACGATACCACGATTGATGGAACAGATTTGACCTCCGTGCCAACGTGGGAGATACAAAATCTTTTAATCGCAGAACCCGAAGAATAAACAATAGCGAAATAATAACCATTTATTAACAAACTAAATTTTTAGAACAATGAAGAAATTTTATTTGATGGCTGCTTTAGCATTCGCGGCATTAACAATGAATGCTGAAATCACAGAAATGACTTGCGCTGAGGCTGCAGCTGCGGCTTTAGAGTTGGGTGAGAACGAAACAGGTACTGATAGTGTAGCTGTTATTGGTTACATTACTAATACCAATGGTGAGATTAGTCGTAACCAACAAACCTTCTACATGGACGATGTGAAAGGTTCTGGTCTAAAGACATTCCAAGCATATTGGGCAAATGTTCCTGACCCAGAGAAACCACTCAACGTAGGTGACAAAGTGATATTAAAAGGTCTACTCCTACACTATGTAAGTAGCAGCGGTTCACATACTGCAGAAATCAAGAACGGTGATGTAGTGGTATTGGAATCTATAGAAGTATCATTTGATACCATACCTGTAGATGCGTGCGAGGCTATCGAAGAAGGATTAGCACTTAATCACGATGAATATACTGAGGACTATTTCGCAGTTACTGGTATTGTGGCAAATCAACCTACATTCAATTCGTATTCACAAACAACCTTTAACCTTGAGTGCGAAACTGCTACGGCTATCTTCAAGGCATACAACTGTGCATATACCGATACTATTGCTCTTGGTGACCAAGTGCTTGTAACTGGTAAACTCTACAACTACAATGGTACTATTGAAATTAAAAATGGTAAGGTAGAGTTCTTAGCTGCTGGTGGTGTTGTTATTGATACTATTCCTGTTACTGTATCGGAGGCTGTAGCTGTTGGTGAGGCTTTAGAGAAAGGTGCTGAAACTAAAGACGTTTACGTAATAACGGGTTATGTAGATTCTATCCAATCAGCATGGTCAGAGAGCTATGGTAACATTTCGTTCTATATGACTGACGATATGGCTGTACATAACTACGACTTTTTGGCTTATCGAGTTAAGTGTGATGCTGAAACAGCAGCAAAGATCGTTCCTGGTACTAAAGTTTCTGTTACTGCTGGTATCCAACACTATTATAAAGAGGCTACTGATGAATTACCAGAGAAAGACCTTGTTGAGACAACTTCTGGTGGTACTCTCAAATTAATAATTTCATCAGCTGTTGAGTCTGTTGAGGTGGAAATGCCTGCAACCAAAGCAATTATCAATGGTCAACTCATCATCCGTAATGGTGACAAAGTGTATAACGTATTAGGTACAGAACTCTAATCCAAGTTATTACTATACCTAATTATATAAAAAAACAGCGTGTGAAATGCACACGCTGTTTTTGTGTCCTATAAACTCTAACGCTCTAATGCTTTAACGCTCTTCTAATCACCATCTTTGTATTCTCGGTACAAGGTACCAATGGCAGGCGTAAGATGTTCTTAATCATGCCCATTTCGGTAAGCACGGTCTTGATACCACTTGGATTACCCTCTACAAATAGCAAATGAATCTTGTGGCCCATCTTACTTTGCATCATAGCATCTTGTGCTGCTACAATCTGCTTCATTTCCTTTGGCCAGGCGTTGCTTGCTACGCTGATCAATCCATCGCCACCTGCTTTCATCATCTCGTATGCCAAATCGTCGTCGCCGCTGATGACTGCGAAATCGCCATTGGCGATATTTACCGTCTCTGTGAACTGCTCCACGCTGTTGCATGCTTCCTTGATCCCCATCATCTTATCTGGATACGCGTCGTAGATGCGACGAGTCGTCTCAGGCAATAGGTTGACTCCAGTGCGTTTAGGCACATTGTACAAGATCACAGGTACTGGACTGGCTTTTGCCACTTCGCAGAAGTGCAGGAATAATCCCTCTTGTTGTGGTCTGTTGTAATAAGGTGTAACCGATAATATCGCTGCGAAATGTGCTACCAATTGTTCCTTCAATTCGTCAATACGTTCCACCACGGCTGCGGTGCTATTGCCGCCAATGCCTAATACCAATGGCATACGTCCTGCCACTTGCTTCACTACATAGTCAATGATGGCGTTTTGCTCTTGGTGGGTGAGAGTAGGGACCTCACTTGTAGTGCCTAAGATCACCAAATAATCCGTACCACCTGCTACTTGGTGCTCAATCAATTGGCTTAATGCTGGAAAATCCACTTTCCCTTCCTCTGTGAAGGGAGTTATCAATGCTGTACCTAATCCTTTCATATCTCTCTAAACACTAAACTACTTATTCCCAAACATATTGATATACCGTATGATTTGCTCAAACAGATAATCGGGGGCTGCTTGAGGCGGAGTATCTATGGTCAAATCGTATATCCCTTCGCGCATGAAGCGTCCCACTTTGAAGTCTGCTCGAATATACATCGCCATATATTGCAGTGTACGCGATGGTTGTTGAGTCAAATCGATTAGCACATCAAATTGTCGTGCGCTTATCAATTCGTGCACTTCGGTCTTGGGGCGCTCGGTTAGCCAACAAATCTCCTTCTTATCAGGCAGGGTGAACAATACCACCTCTTTGTTGGCCTGTTCTATCTGCTTGATGATGTGCTGAATATTGTCGTTAGGATACAATATGGCTACACTACGCACTTTATCCCATTGTGGTATGGTTACTTTTCTGCTTGCTTGTCGCTTCAATAGCCAAGCAAATATCCGTTCTCGTAATTTCTCTATCATTCTTAATTCAAAATTCTTAATTCTTAATTAACTCCAGGAATTGTTCCTCAGTTAGTATCTCTACCCCTAAACTCTCTGCTTTCTTTCGCTTCTCAGGACCCATATTCTCGCCTGCGAGAATGAAACTTGTCTTCTTGCTCACCGACCCCACGTTCTTACCTCCGTGGGCTTCTATCATTGCTTTGTATTCGTCGCGTGAGTGATGGCTAAACACGCCCGACACCACGATGCTCTTGCCTTGCAATATATCAGATTGCGGTGCTTGTTCCTCCTCTTGGCTCTCCATCTGCACACCCGCTTCGCGTAGTCGGTTGATAATCTCCAGATTGCTGAGGTCGTTGAAGTAGGCGATGATATTCTTGGCTATCTGTTCGCCCACATCGTCGATCGCAGTCAGTTGCTCCACGTTTGCCCATTGCAATTGGTCGATGCTTGGGAAGCGACGAGCAATCTTCTTGGCGGTTGTCTCGCCCACCATGCGTATGCCCAAGGCAAATAGCACTCGTGCCCAAGGCACTTGTTTGCTGGCTTCTATACCTGCCAACATGTTCTGTGCTGACTTCTCGCCGAGACGTTCTTGACGAGCAATATCGTCTTGCTTGAGGTCGTATATATCAGCAATATTGTGGAGCAACCCTTGTGAGTAGAGTAGGTCAATGGTCTCACTACCCAAGCCGTCGATGTTCATTGCTTTGCGCGAAACGAAGTGTTCCATCTTGCCCTTAATCTGTGGTGGACAACTCGCCTCATTAGGGCAACGCCATGCTGCTTCGCCTTCCACGCGCACAAGAGGGGTGCCACATTCAGGACAATTTTTGGGGAATATAGAATAAGGAGCAAGGAGCAAAGACTTATCGCCTTCGTCTGTCCTGTCGTTACTGATTGGTCTTGGTTCTTGGCTCTTGGTTCTTGGTTCAACAGAAACTATCTTCGGAATAATCTCTCCACCTTTCTCTACCCATACCATATCGCCTTCACGGATATCGAGTTGGCGAATGAAGTCTTCATTATGCAGGGTAGCACGTTGCACTATGGTGCCAGATAACTGTACTGGTTCTAAGTTCGCCACAGGGGTCACGACACCTGTGCGACCAACTTGATAGGTGATGGCATTGAGGCGGGTGAGTTGTTTCTCCGCAGGGAACTTATATGCTATTGCCCAGCGAGGGGATTTAGCGGTGTACCCCAATTCCTCTTGGGTGGATAAGTCATTTACTTTCAGTACAATACCGTCGGTGGCTACGGGCAAGTTCTTGCGCTCAGTGTCCCAATAATGGATATACGCCATCACCTCTTCCAGCGAGTGGCATACCTTCACGGCATCGCTAATAGGGAAGCCCCATTGTTTGGCAATCTGTAGGCGGTCGTAGTGCTTGGTTGCTGGCAATTCTTCGCCCAGCATATAGTAGAGATAGCAGTCTAGACCACGACGTGCTACCTCGTTAGGGTCTTGCAATTTCAACGTTCCTGATGCTGCGTTGCGTGGATTGGCAAATAGCGCATCACCTTGTGCTTCACGCTCTTTGTTTAGGCGTTCGAACGACTCCCATGAGAGCAGCACCTCGCCTCGCAGTTCCACGAAATCAGGAATCTGGACTTCGGACTCCAGTGCTTGCATATGCTGCGGTATCGCAGCGATAGTCTTGATATTGTCAATGACATTATCGCCCTTTACTCCATCGCCACGGGTGAGAGCCTTGGTGAGTGTGCCATTCTCATACCAGAGCGAGATGCTCAATCCATCGTATTTCAATTCGCATACGATTTCCACATTTGCAGGCAGTTTCCTAAGCCAATCCTCTATCTCTTCTTGTGAATAGGTATTCGCCAATGACAACATTGGATACCTGTGTGCCACTTGTGCGAAGCCCTTTCCCTTGCCTTTCTCCGTGCCTTTAACCTTTAACCTTTCGCCTTTCGCCTCTATCAGGTCGGAGCCGACATGCTGTGTAGGAGAATTAAGGTCGAACATGTCGGGGTAGAGTGCCTCCAAGTCTTGCAGACGACGGAGCTTCTGGTCGAAGTCGTAGTCCGACATGGTGGGGGCATTCAATACATAGTATTGATAGTTCGCCTGCTCCAGTTCTTTGCGCAGAGCAAGTATCTCTTCGCGTTCAGGATTTTCTATTTGTGAAAACAAGTCCATATCTAAACTCTAAACACTAAACACTACTTCACCATGATCTTCGTTTGCAGGCAGGTGCCTTGTCCATACACATTGATGATGTACAATCCCTTTTGCAATCCCGTGATAGGCTCTTCGTTGGATTGGATACTAACTGGGTCTGGAGTCACTTTGTATCCACTTGGTAAGTACAGCATATATGCGCCACCTTCGGCGTTGCAGATATAGGGCACGAAGTCGCGGAAGTTAACGCTCACTTCAGGTGTCACATCGTCTGGAGTGGTGGTATGAACCGAATCCAAGCGTAATCCCACCAATACAGGGTCATGGTCGCTACAGCGGAACATGGTTTGGTCGTTGGACTTGTCGTAGGTATAACTATCGCTCTCATCCGAGTTGATATGGTATGCCACCATACCCGTCACGTGTGGATACAGGGTGCTGTTGCATAGCGCATGGTCTAGGTAACCTGCCTGTCCGCGATATACATACGAATAACTACTATCGGCATGGAAAGCGCGATGCAGATCAATCATTCCGCCCTCGCGCAGCACCTTGATGGGGTCTTCCATCGCATAGGCGTTGAGGTCACCCATGATAAGGATATCATCGTCGTCGAAATAATAACTATCGTTCTCATAATGGCTCAGCAATGAGCGTGCTTCACGTACACGGTCGCCGTTGTACGTGCCTTGCCCATCGCCTTTATCGGCATTGTCGCCGCTACCGCTACCACTTTTTGCTTTGAAGTGATTGACCGAAAAGAGGAATTTCTCGCCCGTACTAATCTCCTGAAATGCTTGTGTCTTCTTGCGGTTCTTCACGCCCGTATTATTCTCGCGCAGCTTGCCATATGGCTTCAATATATCGCTACAATATACGAATCCCGACTTGGTGTATGTGCCACTTGCCGAGCCGCCATCATCAACGTAACTGAACTTACGTCCTGTGTTTCTGCTCAAGTCGCTCGCAATCTCTGCCAAGGCAGTTTGCCCTTGTTCTATCTCTACAAAACCGTACAAATCGGCATTGATCTTCGCCAATGCTTTGCTTACTTTGGCGCGTTGCTTCTGGTGTTCGGAGTAGTTGCTTGCGCCCATGTCGCCGCCCAAGTTCTCCACGAGGTAATACTCCAGGTTCATGCAGCAGACGAGCAAGGTGTGTTGCCCGCGCATGTCGATGGCATCATAGTCAGGCCCTTTTTCCATGTCAGCACGCGTGTTGCCTTGCCAATCGCACGATACGAATGACACGTTATTTGTGCTATTTACCTTTACGGTCAGATTGTGCAATCGCTCGCCTAAACGATGGTAGCCACTCACATTATTGAGTGTGATGTTTCCTGTGGAATTGAGCGAGAGTATCGAATAGTAGTTGTCGGATAGTGGCAATGCTTGGTTTGTAGGCGAGTAGGTTCGTCGTGGTGAGATGGTCAGTCCACTGTAATTATTGCACACGTAGAATGGCACGTCAAATTGCACGGTTTGTCCCACGTATTGTCTGAGCTCGGAGTATGTCCATGTTGCAGGGTCGGCTATGTGTACAATGGTTGCGGCAATGCTTGTTGCATTGAGACCAACAAGGGTAATAATTATTAGAATGAATTTACGCATACTATCCACTATAATGAATTGGCGACAAAGGTACAAAAAAAATCGCACATGCGCAAGAGTACGTGCATTTTTTCCTAATACTCCCACGGATAACACTGATTGTCACTGATTATTGCGCTACAAAAATTGTAGTATATTATAGTATATAGCCAAAAATTTATTTATTACTTTGGAATTTTACTTAAGGTAGAGATTTGTTTTCTTGTTAATATGTACGAATCATAGGAGGTGACAAGGCGAGAATGAAACCGAGCGGCATGAAGTGTGCCGCTCGGTTTGGGGTAGGTATGTAGGTTACAATTATTTGACTTCTGCGCCCATGACGGTGTAGGTCTTGCCATCTTGCAGAATGTACACTTGACCGTTACGGAGGAGTTTTTTGGGATTGGTGGTTGATGATGAGTTATGAGTGTTCTCTACTGCTGCAGGCAATTCCTCTATTGGCAAAATGGTGCCAAAGTCTTTCCACTGCTCTGCCACTTTATAATCCTCTAACGATTCTGCAGGGACATAGAGAATTGCTTCGGAGATATCTCTATCGTAAAATACGTATGATTCTAATGTCGGCACTTTGATAGCTTCACAAATTATAGTAATAATGGTGAAGCCTCCTGAGAAAGCACCTTCTCCAATGCTTGTGATGCTATTAGGAATGGTGATGGAAGAAAGTCCAATGCAAGCAGCAAAAGCATAATCTTTAATACTTGTAACACCATTGGGGATGGAGATTGAAGAGAGTATAAAGCAACCATAGAAGGCATATGTTCCGATGCTTGTTACGCTATTTGGAATGATTGTGTTTTGACAACCTGCAATTAGTGTATTTGTTGCCGTTTCGATAATAGCATTACAATTTTCGCGACTATCATAGATAGGATTGCTATATTCTACCGATATTGCTGTTAAGATGGGATCCCCCAAGAGAGGCCAATTTTCAATACTCGTACCAAAGATAATCTCTCCAATACTCGTTACACTACTAGGAATCGTTATGGAAGTTAGAGAATAGCAATCAAAAAAAGCAGCATCTCCAATGATGGTAACACTATTGGGGATGGTGACATAGGTAAGGGAGGGGCAATTATTGAAAGCGCTCTTTCCAATGCTCGTTATGCTGTATGTGGTGCCATTGTAGGTGACGGTTGAGGGAATAGTGGCGGTAGTGAATGTCACTCCTTCATTATAAGGATATGAGGATGATTTACTTGTTACCTCCACGGTCGTATCGCTTGTGATGTTATAGTAGAGGTCGCCAGACTGGAAATCATAAGCCCAAAGGGTGGTGGTAGCTACTAAAGCAAGAATAAGGGAGAGAATCTTTTTCATAAATATGGAATTTTAAGTGTTTGTAAGTTTCAAAGCGCAAAGGTACAAAATTATTTACAATTTACAAAATTTACGATGTACAATTTGTATTTTTTTGCTCGGCGGGATATTGCTGAGCATTAGACTGCCAAGAGGGACGCAAGGATACTCAGCGTGCACGTTGAGTGGTAAAACCATAACAGAAATACCCGAATACGATTCGGGGGTAATGGACAAAGATTGCATAGAATACTCGACTTTAAGTCGAGGCAATAGAAGAATATTTACTCGGCGGGTTAACGCCGAGCAGTTGACAGGCGGAGGATATTAGGGAGCCGAGCGGAGGATAGGTAGCTGGGTGCGGGGAAAGTATTGGATGGTAATACGGTGGTAACGGAGTGGTATCGACGTGGTAACGAGGTGGTTTCGAGAAAGATAGCGGGAAAGAAACATATAGAAGGCAGGAGGGAGATAGGGCATTCTCAGGTTAACAACCCGATTATCCTACGTATATCTTACGTATATGTTACGTATATCCTACGTAATTGACAGCGGAAAGATGGTTCTTATTCAAATTTCGTGCAGGGGTAAGTACCGATTGAGCGAACACAACGGGATGAAAGCGTAATTACCCCATTCGTCACAATCAATTGAATATCAATCATTTTTTTAAAAAATACATACAAAAAAGTTAGGATTATT
>JAFYSB010000021.1 GCA_017546705.1 Paludibacteraceae bacterium | reverse complement strand
TTTTCAAACGGAATAGTTGAAGGGTATGTTAACAAACTTAAAGCATTAAAGCGCACAATGTACGGAAGAGCGAGCGTCAAACTACTTGAGATAAAAATGTACCTAACTGAAAAACATTGCACGAAATTTGAATAAGAACCTTCATTCCGCTGTCAATTACGTACAATATACGTAGGATATACGTAACATATACGTAAGATATACGTAGGATAATCGAGTTGTTAACCTGAGAATACCCTATCTTCCTCCTATCTTCCCCCTACCTTCTGCCTGCTTCTTTCCGCTTTCTTTCTCGTTACCATTTCAATACCACTCCGTTACCACTCAATTACCATCCAATACTTTCCCTGTCTCTACACCCTACACTCTACACTTTTTACCTTTCAGTTTTCACTTTTCAACTCAAAAATTTGCATATCCGCAAATTTTATTGTACCTTTGCAACCGAATCCTACGCTGGAGGGAAATATGTCCTGCGAAAAGCGTTTCGCAAAGGGTCTTTCTTTGGGTAGGTTTCTGACATATTTAAATAGCGTTTATTGACGCTTTGTATTGACCAATAGAAACTTAGCAACTTTCAAAAATTAAAGTCAAAATCAAGGTTTTTCAATAGATGCCTATGGGTATGATTGTATCCATACTACATCTCGTTTAGGTGTAGCGTGTCATCATACCAGCGTAGGTTTCCTGTTGCATATTTTGACTTTAAGGTAATGCTAAGACCTCTATTGGTAAATATCAACGGAGGTCTGCGCTTTTTGTGTATCTGAATATTGTTAAGCCATATAATAAAGAAGTATTATGTATTTTGTAGAAAATCTGCCGTCAGGAGCACAATGTGCTGAATGTGAGAAGTATGCTTTTATGCATAGTTCGGAGTTTAATAACATTTATAAAACCAAGATGTACAAATCATCTACACGCGGGATAGAAGGCTATCTTTCCATTACCAATCTCACAACTGGAATCACCATTTACCGCAAATACTGCGGTTGGTCAGATATGGAAGGTGCTAATGTTGGCTTAGGTTATCGCTCGCTTTGTGAATTAGGATTTAATCCAAAAGAAGTAGAAATAACTCCTCCCACTGTAGAAATTATACCTGCAAGTTGGTTCTGCTATTATTGGAAGAACTCAGATAGTGGTATTCGTGTTCCATTTAAAATTGGGGTTTGGGGTATATTCTCTGCCATTCTCGGAGCATTAGGTTTCTTGCTACAAATTTTATTCTATATATTTCCTAATTGTTGTTAAATAAATTCTTAAAGTTATGAAAAGATTTTTTTATTTTTTAGTTCTACTATTCGGTTGTTATGTAAATTGTTTTGCAGGTGAACATATATACATCAATGTTGATGGCGTGGATGTAGGTGAATTCGAAGAAGAGGTTTTTCTGACCAAAGGACCACATACAATATATTTCTGGTCTGATAATTATTCTGAAGGAACATGTGCGGTCTATAAAGATGTGTGCACAAGACAGAATCCTTGGAAAAGAAGAGAATATACATGGGGTATTGCCATAGATGAATTAGGTTCATATGGACAAATGATTGCAGATGTTGATGGATATTATCAAATTTTTAGCCACTACATTGACTCCGAGTTTGCTGTAATATATCCTGAATTTTCTGGAACTTGCGGCGAAAATTTGAACTGGGAATTTGATACTATTAGTGGCAATTTAGCCATTTATGGTAGTGGTACTATGACAAGTCATCCATGGAAGAATATTAGCCCTGCATTAATCAAATCTATCACTCTACCACCTGCATTAACATCTATTTGTGATAGTGCCTTCTTGGAGTGTTCCTCTCTAACTTCCATTACCATTCCTAATAGCGTAACGAGCATTGGAGATTATGCTTTCTCAGATTGCTCCTCCCTCACCTCAATCACTATCCCCAACAGCGTAACGAGCATTGGAGATGAGGCTTTCCGTGGTTGCTCCTCCCTCACCTCAATCACTTGTTTGGGTACTACACCGCCTACTTTAGGAACTGGTGTTTTTAACGATACAAAACTTTCAGCAGTTTATATTCCAGACAACACTTTATCTGCTTATCAAACAGCATGGGGAAATGAATATGTGTTTTTCAATAACGAAAATACTCTTACCCTTCATGTAGCAACTCCTGGTACATTGGCAGATTTGATTTTCGATGCAGGAACACGTCCAGTGTTGGTGGCTAAACTAACCCTTACAGGTACGCTCAACGATGATGATTTTACTTGTATGCGCGAAACAATGACTTCGTTGGTAGATTTGGACTTATCGGGAATCACCAACATATCAGGAGTATACTTCGAGGGTAAAGAAAACTTAGTGCGAATAATCCTACCTACTAATCTTACAAGCATTGGATATCGTGCTTTCAAAGGTTGCTCTTCTTTAACCTCTATCACCATTCCTGAAAGCGTAACAAGTATTGGAGAAAGTGCGTTCTGTTGGTGCTACTCCCTCACCTCTATCACTATCCCCAATAGCGTCACGAGCATTGGAGAGGATGCTTTTAATAGTTGCTCCTCTCTCACCGCCATCACCATCCCCAATAGCGTAACGAGCATTGAAAATAGTGCTTTCTATTATTGCTCCTCCCTCACTTCTATCACTATCCCCAATAGCGTCACGAGCATTGGTGTTATAGCTTTCGCTGGCTGCAGTTCCCTCACCTCTCTCACCATCCCTAATGGTGTTACGAGCATTGGAGAGCAGGCTTTCTTTGATTGCTCCTCCCTCACCTCCATCATTTGTCTCGGCACAACTCCTCCTGATGCAAGTAATCTCGAAGCTCCTACGACGACTTGCACATTAATTGTTCCTCGTTCCGCATATAATGCATACGTTCGCCATACTTATTGGGGACAGTTCCTAAACATCGTTTCGGGAGATTGGTTGGTAACACTATTCGCTAATAATAACCAATGGGGCGAAGTGACAGGTGGTGGTCTCTACACCGATAATACTACCATCACCATTACTGCCACTCCATATGATGGATATTCCTTCTTGCGTTGGTCTGATGGCAATACCGACAACCCTCGTACCCTTACCGTCACAGAAGATATTACCCTTACGGCTGAGTTTGTTGAGAACCGCGATATGACCATCATCTTCACCAATAGTGAGGATAACGATAGCGAGATCTACAGTCAATCACTCACCATCACGTTCCCTGCTGCCCCAGAGATAGAGGGCTTTACATTCCTCGGTTGGAAAGCAACAGATGAATTTATAAGTGACGTAATCACCATTCAAGCTATTTACGAGGCAAATGCTCCCGCTTCCGCTCCAGAGGTATATATCAACCCTGCCAACCCAGCTCAAAAACTAATCCGCAACGGTCAGGTATATATCCTCAAGGACGAAAAGACCTACACCATCATGGGTGCACAGATTCAATAATCAAGAGATCACTACATAACCATCCTAATTAGGGCGGCACATTGTGCCGCTCTTTTTCTACTCCAGCCCCTAAACACTAAACTCTAAACACTAAACCCTAAACCGTAGGCACTTAGTGCCGTTCACTAAACAAAAATTGCATTTCTCTTGCGTATATGCAAATTTTGTTGTACCTTTGCAGCGCAAAATTGTAAACTGTCAACTGTAAACTATCAACTAATATGAAGGCGTTAGTAAAACGTTATGCAGAGCCAGGGCTCTGGATGGAAGAAGTACCGATGCCCAAAGTGGGCGTGAATGATGTACTCATCAAGGTGACGAAAGCCGCTATATGCGGTACGGACTTGCATATGTACAAGTGGGACGAGTGGTCGCAAAGTCACTGCACACCGCCATATATCATGGGTCACGAGTTTGTGGGAGTGGCAGTAGAGGTAGGTCCTGGCGTAACTCATGTGCAAGTGGGCGACCGCGTGACGGCTGAGGGACATATCGTCTGCGGAACATGCCGCAACTGCCGCCGTGGTATGGGTCACGTGTGTGAGAACAGCCTCTCCGTAGGTATCTTCGGCAAGGACGGCGCCTTTGCTGAGTATGTGACGATCCCAGAGAGCAATATCGTACATATCCGTCCTGAGATACCAGATGACTTTGCAGCGATCATGGATCCATTTGGCAATGCGACACACACAGCACTGGCATTCCCTCTCTTGGGCGAGGATGTGCTGATCACGGGTGCAGGCTTGATTGGTACGATGGCAGCAGGTATATGCCGCTATGCGGGAGCGAAGAACATCGTGGTGACCGACCTCAACGAACAACGCCTTGAGATAGCGAAGAAGATGGGTGCGACCATCACCGTGAATGGCTCGAAGGGTGAGACGGTGGAGGGTGCGATGAAGCAGTTGGGTATCCGTGGCTTCGATATTGGATTGGAGATGTCGGGCGCACCTGCGGCGTTCAATGATATGATCGCGCATATGTATAAGGGTGCGAACATTGCTCAGCTGGGTATATTGCCAAGTACGACAAAGGTCAATTGGTCGGATATTATCTTCAACGCATTGACTATCAAGGGTATCACTGGTCGCCGCATGTGGGAGACATGGTATCAGATGGAGCAGATGTTGTTGGGCGGATTGGACTTGAGTCCAGTGATTACCCACCGCTTCCACTTCGATGACTTCCAAAAAGGTTTCGATGTGATGGTCAGCGGGCAGTGTGGCAAAGTGTTGCTGGAGTGGTAAAGCACTGCATTTCGATACAAAAAAAAGCGCATCCTATGGTGCGCTTTTTGTTTGTGATAGACTCGGAGAGCGTAGGGGATTAGTCTTGGCGGATGATACTGCCACCTACAGCCATCTTTTGTTTGATACGTGGTGTACCTTTGTAGGTGATATGGCTTGCTCCTGCCGCTTGCGCCCAGAGTTCGCGCACCACATTCAGTTCTGCCTTGCTGGCACCAGCACAGTTGATGTGCATGACTTGCGCAACCAGGTCCTCCGCCTCTACCTCGCCAGCACCAGCAATGGTGATATGGGCTTGGTCTGCCTGACCTTCTAAATCCAACTTGCTCGCCCCCTTGGCGTCAATCGTCAATGTCTGAACATTCAGATGCAAGTCCGCTTCGGCTGCACCATTGAGATTAAGTGTTAGGGTAGGCTGAGCAAGCACTTGATTCTCAGCGGTCTCTATCTTGCTTGCACCATACACCGTCAATTGGCGTAAATGCGGTGAAGTAATGGCAAAATCAATCATGATCTCGTCCAAAGGCAATTGATTGGACGTTTCGATATAGAGTACGCTATCCCGCACTTCAGCCTTGATACCATCCTGATCCATCAGGGATTGTATTTGGTTGGTGATCAATAGGGTAGCTGGTTGTGTGCCATTATTGAGATGCAATTGGGCAGCGCCTCGCACCTCGATACTATGATATGGCGGCAATTGGAGTTCGGAGGTGATGGTACCTTGTTGTTCGTCCACATCCAAACCGTCCCACACCATGGTTTTGAGAATCTCAGGAGCCATGTCGTAGGATTGGTACAACCGCACGAGTGATACACCCCAGAAAATGATTGATGCCAGCCAAAAGAGGATAGTGATCCACCAGAAACGTGCTTTTGGACCACGGCGCGTGCGCATGTAGGTAACAATCGTATGCACAAGCATCACGATAGGCAGGGCAATAATCAGGATCAACGCTACCATCAACAGCGGAATGATCACCACGCCGCCGTCCACCAAAAGATCAGCAAGAACAGGGAAGATAGGCATGATGGATGCCAAACTGGTGGTTCCTGCTACCGCTACACCAAACAGCGAAAGGACAATGGCGAACAGGATAGCCAGACCTACGAAAATCACAGGTAAAGCCAAGATGGCCAATACGACGTTGAGCACAATGCTAAACACACGACCACAACCACTATTCTGCGACTTATCTACTTTGACCTTCGGACGACGATTAGGACCAAATTCCGACGGCTCACCAATCTGCCCCTTGATGGATTGAACCATTTGAATATTAACTACTTGCACATTCTTGGCAAAGAGTGATTTTTGAAATAATTCGGCAATGCGTGCTTCGATATCCGCCATGATTTCTTGTCGGTCATCTTGAGGCAGACGCAGTTCGATGTCGTGAAGATAATCACGCAGCAGTTGATAAGCATCGTAATCGATGTGATACACCAGACCATTGAGGTTGATTGTACGAGTTTCGTTCATGATCTATTGGGTTATTTGGTTAATAGCTTGGCAGATGGATTGCCATTCTTCATTGAGTTGAGTAAGCAGTTGCTTTCCCTCTTCGGTGAGGGTATAATACTTGCGCGGAGGCCCGCCCGTGGACTCTTGCCAACGATAAGAGAGCAGCCCCTCGTTCTTCATGCGGGTCAGGAGTGGATAGACCGTGCCCTCCACCACCACCAATCGCGCCTCCTTGAGGGTATCAAGGATGTCCGAAGCATAGGCTTCATCGCGATTGATGATGGAAAGGATACAGTATTCCAATAACCCTTTGCGCATTTGACTTTTGAGATTGGATAGCATCGCAGTAACTACCATTTACTGGTTTTCTATTTGATTGTAATTGGGAATGAGCACCATCAAGATGATGTAAAGCAGCAGACCAGGAAATCCAGCAGAGAATAAACTCAGGATGAGATACACCACGCGAATCACCGTAGGATCCACATCAAAATACTCGGCGATACCGCCACAAACACCCGCCACAATGCGGTTAGAAGAACGATACAATTTTTTCATTGTCTTTTATGATTTTTTATATTACTTGATTCCTCGTACCAACTCTCAACTGTCGTACACGAGCTCTGCGAGTGATCGTTCGAGCGTATGCGAGATAAGAACTGCCATCAGTCATCTATGCGAATAAAATGTCCTTCAAGGTCGAAAATCAAGTCTAAGCCTGTTCCCAATTCCACCGTCAAATGACGATATCCAACTACATATTCCACAACAAAACTATTGGGATAATGCGTCTGCACGAAGTTGATAATCGGTTCGGGAACAATGCCTGTAGGCACTTTCAGCACCTGACAATCAATGGATTTGAAGTTTCCTTGGTAATCAAACTCAATCTCAGTATCATTCTTGAGATGTACTTGATATTCATGATGCACGCCATCGCGCTCGCGTTCAATGAATGCAACGTCGGTAACGTTGAAATACTTTTGAATAAACACCTGCGCTTGAGCAGGAAGATCAGAATATTCTACCAGTTGATGATGATCGGCACATGCCGTCAAAGAAATGGTTAGGATTGCCCATACGGCTAAAATCTTTTTCATGATTCAGTCAATTTAATAAGTTTATATTCAGGTTTTGTATGAGTAAACACAAAAACTATGCCATTTCTCTTCCATCGGACAAATCATCGCATATAATCATAGCAAAGAACACTTGAATCGGAAATCCAATGCAAAGGTAATATTATTTATAATACTATGCAATACAAAGTACTAAAATATGTGTAAAATGCCGGTATTTTTGTTGATTTTGATAAATGGAAGTAGCAAAATGGGGGTAAAATTTGCAGATATAAGAAAAAAACTGTATCTTTGCAGGCTATTATGCGCGAGTATGCGCTTGCGCGAAGTAATATGGAGGATATTTCAACACAATAAGCTATGGAATATAAATATCTGAATACGCTCTATTACCCCAGCGACTTGAAGGCATTGCCTCTGGATGCACTGCCACAAGTATGCGAGGAGGTGCGCGATTTCATTATTCAGCAGTTAAGCCAAAACCCTGGGCACTTGGGTTCTTCACTCGGTACGGTGGAGCTTACGGTGGCATTGCACTATGTGTTTGATACGCCCAACGACCAACTGGTGTGGGACGTAGGTCATCAGGCATATGCCCATAAGATTCTTACGGGCAGACGCGAGCGATTCCATACTAACCGACAGTTCAAAGGATTGGCACCATTCCCTTCGCCTATGGAGAGCGAATACGATGCTTTCATAGCAGGACATGCTAGCAATAGCATCTCTGCGGCACTTGGAGCTGATATAGGATATCGAGCATCTGACGAGCAGAAAAGACGAGTAGTGGCTATCATTGGCGATGGCGCCATGACGGGCGGATTGGCATTCGAGGGACTCAACAATACCTCGATGAATAAGAATAATCTGCTCATCGTACTCAACGACAATAATATGGCGATTGACCCTATCAAGGGCGGATTTACACAGTATTTGGTAGATATTACCACTAGCGAACGATACAATCGTTGGCGTTGGTGGGGATATCGAGTGGCACGCAAGCTGCACCTCATCACCGATGACAACAAAGGGCGAGTACAACGCTTTACCAATAACCTCAAAGCACTACTCACCAAGCAAGGCAACAACATCTTCCAAGGACTCAACCTACGCTATTTCGGTCCTGCTGACGGACACGATGTGCTGAGTTTGGTGCGTATCTTCAACGAGATAAAAGACTACGAGGGACCTAAGGTGCTGCATATCATCACCAAGAAAGGCAAAGGCTATGAACCTGCTGAAAATGACCAAACAACTTGGCATGCACCAGGAGAGTTCTGTGTGGAGACAGGAGTAAGAAATCAGGATCCAAGTACAAAGAAGGAGCCACTATGGCAAGAAGTGTTTGGAGAGCAACTGCTCACACTGGCGAAGGAAGATGAGCGTGTGGTAGGTGTCACACCAGCCATGCCAAGTGGTTGTAGCATGACGATCATGCAACGCCAACTGCCTGACCGCGTATTCGATGTCGGTATCGCAGAGGGACACGCAGTCACTTTCTCAGCAGGTATGGCAAAGGCGGGACTTGTCCCATATTGCAATATCTACTCCAGTTTCTTGCAACGTGCCTACGATAATATCATTCACGATGTGGCATTACCTAAGCTGCATGTTGTCTTCTGTATTGACCGTGCTGGTATCGTGGGCAATGATGGCGCAACCCACCATGGCCTCTTGGACTTGGCATACCTACGTCCTATTCCAAATATGGTGATAGGTGCTCCTATGACCAAAGAGGATCTCGAAACCATGATGTGCCTTGCCAAAGACTATGATGGACCTATCGCGATACGTTACCCAAGAGGTCGCAGCATGAGCGCTACCAGCAATGGGCAATTGACGATAGGCAAAGGTGTCTGCCTAAAAGAGGGTAGCCAAATAGCAGTACTAAGTATTGGCGCTATGGGTAATACGGTTGCCGATGCTATTGAGGCACTTGGCGAGAAAGCTGCGCAAGTAGCACACTACGATATGCGTTGGCTCAAGCCTATAGATGAAGAGCTCTTGCATACAGTAGGTAAGACCTTTGATACGATCATCACGGTGGAGGATGGTATGATCAGTGGCGGACTGGGCAGTGCTGTGCTGGAGTTTATGGCAGATAATGGCTACACACCACGTGTGATCCGATTGGGTGTAAACGACCAGTTTGTGGAGCATGGAAGCACCAAGGAATTATATCAGTTGTTAAAATTAGATAAAGAAGGTATATGCGAATCATTATTGCAGGCGCTGGAGCAGTAGGTCGCCATTTGGCGAAATTGCTGTCGCGCGAAGATATGGATATCAGTCTCATTGACGACCGCCAAGACCGCTTGGGTGATCTCGATGCAAACTATGACCTACTGACCAAGGTGGGAAGTCCGATGTCGATTAACGACCTCAAGAGTATAGGCGTAAAAGATGTGGACCTCTTCATCGCAGTTACACCATCCGAGGCAGATAATATCACTGCGTGTTTGCTCGCAAATCAACTGGGAGCAAAGAAGACATTAGCGCGTATCGACAACTATGAGTATCTCATTCCAGAGAATAAACGCATCTTTGAGCAGATGGGACTCAACCACCTCATCTACCCAGAACTACTTGCAGCGCACGAGATTACCGCTTCGCTCAAAACCAACTGGATGCGCTACCACTTGACGCTTTGTGAAGGCGCATTGGAACTCTGCGTAGTGAAAGTGCGTGAAGGTGCAGAGGTGATTGGCAAGCAGTTTATGTCAGGATTCTTCAATCATGGACTTTACCGCGTAGTGGCTATCAAACGCGGACAAGATACCATCATCCCTACAGGAGCAGATGAGATTCAAGCCGACGATATGGTGTACGCCGTTTGTACGCGAGAGAATATGAAACATCTGCGTGAGCAACTCGGCAAACAGAAACAAGAAATCAAAAACATCATCTTCTTTGGCGGATCAAAGATTGCACAGAAGACCGTACAAAACTTATCGGATGACCTCAGTATCAAAATCCTAGAGGCTGACCGCGAACATTGCTATCATCTTAGTGAGAAAATCAATAATGCACTGATTATCAATGCCGATGGTAGCGATATGGCCGTGTTGAAAGACGAGGGTATAGAGGATGCGGATGCTTTTGTAGCAGTCACCGATAGTAGCGAAGCGAATATCTTTGCCTGCATGGCTGCCAAGCGTTTTGGCGTGAAAAAGACCATTGCTGAAGTCGAGAATATTGACTATATACCTATGGCTGAGGGTTTGGATATCGGTACGGTACTCAACAAGAAAACCATCGCTGCTTCATATATCTACCAGATGTTGCTGGATGCCAGTGTGCTGAATGTACGCAACTTGACCAGTGCCGATGCCGAAGTGGTGGAGTTTATGGCAGAAGAAGGAAGCCGTATTACCAAATCTAAGATTCGTGATATGCGTTTGCCTAAAGATGCGAATATCGGTGCTATCGTGCGTGCTGGCGAAGGTATATTGGTGAATGGTGACACACAGATCTTACCAAACGACCAAGTTGTGGTATTCTGCAAGAGCCAAGTCATCCGCCAACTCGAGAAGTTCTTCAAATAACTGTCAACTGTTAATTGTCAACTGTCAACTTTCAACTGTTATGACACGCACATTCAATACACGGATGGTCTTCCGCACCATGGGCGCACTGCTTTTAATAGAGGCGGTGTTTATGACCTTGGCATTGGGCGTGAGCTTGTGGTATGGCGAAGCAGATAGTGATGTTTTTCTGCTCTCCACCATCGTCACCCTACTGGCAGGTATATTGGGTCTGCTGATAGGTCGTCGTGCTGAGTCACGCATGGGCGAGCGCGAGGGCTATGTGATTGTGGCAATGGTGTGGGTGGTGTTCTCTGCCTTTGGACTATTACCATATTACCTCAGCGGACAAGTGCCCAGTTTCACAGACGCATGGTTTGAGAGCATGTCGGGCTTTACCACTACGGGAGCGACCATTATTCCCGACCTAGAAGTGATTACCCACGGATTGCTCTTCTGGCGGTCGTTGACGCAATGGATCGGCGGTATGGGAATCATCGTATTATCCATTGCTATCCTGCCTATCTTCGGACTCAACGGCATGCAGCTCTATGCTGCGGAGGTGTCGGGTTTGACCTACGAGAAAGTGTCACCACGCATCGCCGACACGGCGAAAATGATGTGGAGTATCTATGTATTGCTCACCGTTACCGAAGTGGCTGCATTGTGGCTATGTGGCATGGAGGTGTTTGATGCAGTGTGCCACTCGTTTTCTACGATTGCTACGGGAGGCTTCTCTACCCACAACAATAGCTTGGAGTTCTACGATTCAGCTGCTATCCATTATACCGTAACGTTCTTTATGTTCATCTCGGGTATCAACTTTGTGCTACTCATTTACTTGCTACGAGGCAAAGCTCGCAACTTCTTCCAAGATGAGGAATTGCGTTGGTATAGCGTAGCGGTATTGGTGTTTGCGGTGATGCTTACTGTTGGTTTGTATATCGCTCGTCCAGGTTGGACTGGTTTGCACATGGAGCGTGCATTCCGCGATAGTATCTTCACAGTCATTAGTTCGATGACCTCTACAGGATACACCATTTCTGACTATATGTACTGGCCCGTGGTAGCATGGGTGGTTATCTTCTTCCTGATGCTGACAGGTGCTTGTGCTGGTAGTACGGCTGGTGGTATCAAGTGGGTACGATTGGCAATTATCTTGAAGAACGGTGTGGCAGAGTTCCAACGTCGCATTCACCCTAATGCCATCATTCCAGTGAAACTCAATGAGAAGAATGTGCCACAGCAGACCATCAATAATATCATGGCATTTCTGATCTTCTATATCTTTATCATTGTTGTGACGGTGGTGATATTCTGTGCCAGCGGTGTGAACTTCGATGAGTCCATCGGTGCAGCTGTTTCAGCAATTGGTAATGTAGGTATCAGTATTGGTCAGTTTGGTCCTGCTGGCACATATGCAGAGTTCCCTATGGTGGCAAAGTGGGTAATGAGTTTTGTGATGTTGATAGGTCGTCTAGAGATCTTCACCGTGTTGCTGCTCTTTACTAGAGCATTGTGGCGGAAGTAAACATACACCATCTCTCGAACTATGAACGCCTATGAATTGGCATACGAATATGTGCAGCATACCAATCGCTGTATCTTCCTGACGGGCAAAGCAGGCACTGGTAAGACAACTTTCTTGCGTCGCCTTAAACAGGAATGTCCAAAGCAAATGGCGGTAGTAGCTCCTACGGGAGTGGCTGCAATCAATGCAGAGGGAGTGACGATTCACTCCCTTTTTCAGTTGCCTCCACAACTATTTCTCCCTACGCCAGAAGCACGCAAGCAACTCTTCTCCGAGATGCAGATGCGCGCACAAAAACAGCGCGTACTGCGCAACCTAGAACTCCTAGTTATTGATGAGGTGAGTATGGTACGTAGCGATTTGCTAGATACCATCGATGCGGTACTACGTCATATCAAGCACCAACCTAATCATCCTTTTGGTGGCGTACAGGTGTTGGTTATTGGCGACCTTTTCCAACTTTCGCCTGTCGCACGTGAGGAGGAATGGCGCATGCTACAAGACTATTATCGAGGACCTTATTTCTTCCAAGCACATGTGTTTCAGCAGTTGAATCCTGTGTATATCGAACTGGACCATGTCTTCCGCCAAAGCAATATAGATTTCGTGGAGATACTCAATCAGGTGCGCAATAATACCCTCACGCCTCAATCGTTGCAAATGCTCAACACACGCTATCTGCCTGAATTCAAAGCAGATGAACAAAAGGAGTATTACATTGTGCTCTCTACGCATAATCGCAAAGTAGATGCTATCAACCAGCGTGAAATGGATGCATTGCCAGGTAAAGTGTATCATTATTCTGCCACGATTAAGGACACTTTCCCAGAATCGATGTACCCAATGGATGAGGTACTAACCTTGAAGTTGGGCGCACGGGTGATGTTCACGAAAAATGATTCCTCACAAGAGAAGCGCTACTACAATGGCAAATTGGGTATCGTATCTTATCTTACGGACAAGACCATTACCGTGACCTGCGAGGGCGAGGAACCGATAGATGTCCATCGCGAGACATGGGAGAATATCCGCTATACTTCAGAGGCTGGTAGCGAAGTGGTACAACCAGAGGTAATTGGCACTTTTAGCCACTATCCTTTGCGCCTCGCATGGGCAATCACTATTCACAAAGCGCAGGGCTTGACTTTTGACCGTTTGGTGATTGATGCTGCGGACGCTTTTGCGGCGGGGCAAGTGTATGTCGCCCTGTCGCGTTGCCGCAGTTTAGAGGGCATTGTGCTTTTGACTCCTATACCCAGCCGTGCATTGACCAACGCGCGTGAAGTCTTGGACTTTACCAACCAACAGCAGGAGATTGACACCATTCGTCAGCAACTCCCACTTGCGCAGCGAGACTATCTAATCATCTTACTTTGTGCGCTGTACGATTTTCGAGAACTGATGGGGCGTTGTTATGCGCTCGCGCAGATGAGTAAGAAAATGAATTCGGTGCAAAATACTTCGGATGACTATTTCCCTAATATCATTACTCTTTTAGAGGAACTACAAGGGGTAGGGGAGCGTTTTCAGCAACAAGTGCGCCAAATTGTTTATTTAGGAGATATGGAGCGCTTGCAAGAGCGCTTGAAAGCATCTATTCCGTATTTTGCACCTCGTTTGCATGAGGTGCTCAAAACCATTTCTAACTGCCCACTTCGTAGCAATGACAAGAGCGATGCTTCTACTCTAAAACAAGCGTTGATAGATGTATATGCTGCTATTGCTCGCACAGCATACTTGCAAGCGCAAGTGTCAATGGCACCTACGGTTGAAGGGTATTTCAAAGCGCGCGATTCATTCCGCTTGCAAGAGCCTAACATCACAATCTATACGGCTCAGCGCAAGCTGCGAACTACGGGTACCGCCTTCCAGTCTATGGCACTTCTCCATCAAGGTTATCGCCTCAGTGAGATAGCCAAAATGCGTGATATAACGCTAAAAACCGTAATCAAGCATATTAAACCATTTATTGAGGATGGTGTGATTAATCTTTCCGACATCTTCCCTGCTGATAGAAAATGGTTGCGATAATTTACAAATAAGGATTATATTGCTTCTCGTGAGCGATGGTAGTTGGATAGCCATGCCCAGGATAGACTTGGGTATTCTCTGGGAGAAGTACCAGTTTCTTGAGTGAGCAAATCAATGTGTGCATGTCCCCACCTGGGAGGTCGGTACGACCAATAGACTCCTGAAACAATGTATCACCTGTAAACAAGATGTTGTCATCGGGTAGGTGATAGCATACCGCATCCTCCTTGTGTCCAGGAGTAGCAATTACATGAATGTTAAAATATGGGATATCCAGCTGACCTTCATCCGGTTGGATAATTGCGTTTAGGTTGTAGGTTTGTTCTACGAATGTTTGACCACAAACATGGTCTGGGTGTGCATGAGTGATGAGCAAAGCAATCGGTGTGAGTTGATTTTGCTTAATATACTCGGCAAATCGCTGTTGCTCGCGCTCCTCGTACATACCCGCATCAATAATGATGGCATGCTTGGCATCATCTGTGAGTACATAGGTGCACTCGCGGTAAGGATTGAAATAAAATGTCTTGATATGTACCATTTGATCAATCAGAGTGGTAGGTAAAGCACAAACTTCTCTTTATACCAATCGCCAGCAAAGATTTTAGATATGTCGGTGGTTTCCACGTACTTGCGATATGGATGAATCTCGCCTTCGAGGTTACCGCCTTTGAGTACCATCAGACCATTAGGCATGGCGTTCTGATGTTTGCTACTAACATTCTTACGGATAAGTTTGACCAAGTCGCCTAGAGGCATCACGGCACGACTAATCACGAAATCGAACTTCCCCTTCTCCATCTCTGCACGTTCTTGGATACAGGTAACGTTCTTTAGTCCGATGGCATTGGCAACCTCTGTAGCTACACGAATCTTCTTACCGATACTGTCAATCAATGTGAATTGACATTCTGGGAATAGAATCGCCAATGGAATACCAGGAAAACCTCCGCCAGTACCGACATCGAGTAGGGTAGTACCTGGCTGAAAGTTAAGCACTTTGGCTATCGCAAGCGAGTGGATGATATGGTGCGGATAGAGGTTGTCTATATCCTTGCGTGAGATTACATTGATCTTCGCATTCCAATCACGATAGAGTTCGCCTAATGCTGTGAATTGTTGCTCTTGTAGAGGCGTCAGGGAGAAATGCTCCCTGATGCACTCTACACCAGCAATATCCAATTGATTAATCATTTCAGCCATGTGCTTAGATTATCCCAAGTTGGTGAATACGTTTTGTACGTCCTCATCTTCCTCAATGCGGTCGATGAGTTTTTGTACGCTCTCCATCTCCTCGTCGCTGAGGGTCTTGGTATCGTTAGGAATACGTACAAACTCACATGATTGGATCTCAAAGCCGTTGTCCTCAAGATACTTTTGCATTTGTGAGTATTGATTGAAATCGCCATAAATAACGATGGTACCTTCTTCCTCGTCATGACCGAGCTCCTCTACACCAAAGTCAATCAATTCCAACTCGAGTTCGTCCAAGTCAATACCCTCTTTTGCTGATACGGTAAAGCAAGCTTTACGGTCGAAGAGGAATTGGAGACAGCCTTGTGTACCGAGGCTACCACCATGCTTGGTGAAATAGCTGCGGATATTGGCTACAGTACGCATGTTGTTATCGGTAGCTGTCTCTACGAAGATAGCTACACCGTGAGGACCATATCCTTCGTAGCAAATCTCTTTGTAACCCTCTGAAGACTTGTCAGTTGCTTTCTTGATAGCGCGCTCGATATTGTCCTTTGGCATGTTCTCCTTTTTACACTGTTGCATCAGTGTACGAAGACGAGGGTTGCTGTCTGGATCTGGACCACCATCGCGCGCTGCCATGGTGATTTCTTTTCCCAATTTGGTAAATACACGGGCCATGTGACCCCAACGTTTCATTTTAGTCGCTTTGCGATATTCAAAAGCTCTTCCCATATTGATTATTGATATTTTTGTTAAATTATTCAGCTACTGTTGTTTGTTGAACCTTGATAGAGTCACCCTGTACGGCTGCTACAGGTGTTTGGATACTATCAGCTGCAGGTTGTGCAGCTGTAGTGTCTTGTTGTGCGCGGTCGTAGATAACTTCCACTTTTACTTCTTCGAATGTGATGTTGAACTCTACACGACGGTTTTTAGCACGACCAGCCTTGGTCTTGTTATCCTCAATAGGTTTATCTGGACCATAGCCATGTGCGGTCAAGCGCTCTGCTGGTACGCCTTGCTCAATGAGGTAAGTACGTACAGATTGTGCACGACGCTCTGAAAGATCAACATTATATTCATATTTACCTACGTTGTCGGTGTGACCCTGTACCTCAACGAGATAATTGGCATTATCAATAAAAATCTTAGCGATATCATTCAATATCTTGTACGAACTCTTCTTGATGGTAGCTTTGCCATTTTCGAATTGGATACCCGACATAGCTTTCTTGAGTAAATTACGTATCTCACGTTTCACCTCTGGGCAACCTTTATTCTCTTTCAAACCTACTACCAATGGACACTCATCAAGGTAGTCATATACACCATCACCATCCGTGTCTAAGAGACAACCCTTTGCATCAATGGCATGACGTCCTTCCTCTGGAGTATCAGGACATTCGTCCAAGTAATCAGGCACTCCATCAAGATCGCTATCGATAGGGCAACCCAGCGAGTCAACCATACCATATGCGGCAGCAGGTGTGTTAGGACATTGGTCAATGTAATCAAATACACCATCACCATCGGTGTCCAATGGACAACCCACAGAATCAATGTAGCCGTATGCTTCCTCTGGTGTGTCAGGACATTCATCCATATAGTCGAACACACCATCACCATCGCTGTCAATAGGGCAACCCAAAGAATCTACATAGCCATATGCAGCAGCAGGCGTATTCGAGCAGACATCAATGTAATCAGGTACATCATCGCCATCAGTATCCAACGGACAACCTACTGTATCAAGCAAACCAAAGGCAGCAGATGGAGTGAATGGACACTCGTCCATGTAATCTGGAATACCATCGCCGTCGGCATCCAGTGGACAGCCTACCTCATCTACGCGCACGTTAGTAGGAGTACCTGGACATGCATCAAACAAATCAAAAATACCATCTTGGTCAGCATCTTTGTTCTTCTTCGGATTAGTACCTACTACGATTGCAATACCAAAGGATAAGTTTACACCTGGAGTCTTGTAAGGAATAGATAGTTTTACATCTTCAGCTGCTGCTTTGGCATAAGTTGTTGGTATATAATCGGTTGCCAATGTTAGCATCAAACCATCATATGGCGCAAGCGACAATGCGGCACCGATATTGCTCCAATGACCATTGATAAACGAATAGGATGCAGCCAGGTTAACCCAGTTGAATGGACGGAAAGCGGCACCAAAGGTCAGCTCTTCTGTCACAGCGTTGTTGTAGAAACGTGTACGTGAGTACAGACCTACACCTACGCGGTTTTCCCAGAAATTAGCATCCACACCTATATTCAAGTTAGCTGTAAGCATGCGTGCTGCTGGCTTGCCTGTTTTGAAACCTTCAATTTGCAGTGCATCTGTATAACCCGCAAACTCATTGGTCAAAGCAGAGCCTAAGCTATCCATTTGCAATACACCATCTGATAGGTAATCCTTTAGTTGTAAATTAACTCCCACAAAATTAGTATCTACAGAGAGTGCTCCTTGTGCAAGATTAGTCCAACGAATAAAACCAAGATCGGTTACAGAGGCAGTGATTTGCAAGTTCTCAATAGGCTTGTATGTCATACCTAAATCCAATGCAGCACCTAAACCAGCAGGTTTGACAAAGTCTGTAATATTATTGCTTACTAATGAGGAAATATCCATATCGGATAAATTTTCAACATTTTCTGGCAATTGATCCCACATCAAAGGAGCTGCTGCAATGAGTTCACCTTTGGCTGTGGCTATAAGCTCTTCATAGCCTGTTTGAATTGTCAAATCATTGATGTTTGCACCCACATAAGCTTGTCCAACTAAGAATTTGAATTTTCCACCGACTGTCCATTGGTCATTAATCTTGTGTGAATAACCCAATGCAAAGTCAGTATATGCCGTCATGTTTGCTCCAAGTGAGAGCGGACCAATCGTACCAGATGTCAAGTTATTCAATCCAAACAATGATTTGCTAATCCCTATACCTCCAATAATATGCTCGGATATATTCACATGTACATATCCAAAGTCTTTGATGCGGAAACCAAAGCCCAAAAGATTAAGATACACGTCAGTATCGAAAAGAACAGTATTAGGTTTCTTATCCAACCAATTGGGATTAGCATTAGGGTGGAGTGGAGTAATCGTATTGCCCGTAATGGCATCTTTGAATATAAGATCCTGCATGGTAAAGGCATTATTGCCAGCCCATAAGCTTGTGTAACCAATAACTGGGAGAGTTACGTACACTTTACTCACTGGTTGAAATGCAGGGTTGATGATATGACGCATTGGTGCATTTTCCAAGAAATACAATGTATTCACTTGTTGAGCACTAGCAATAGAGGTACTCATCAGGAGAACCGCTATCAATAAATTACGAAATGTTGTTTTCATACTTTTGTCCTCCTAAATATTATTGTGGTTGATTGTTTGACTCTGTTAATCCATCAAGATTCAAAAGAGCTTTGATATTTGCACCAACACCAATGCCTATACGCAAATTTTGAGTATCGGTTAATCGAATGTTTGGTAATCCGTTTTTGTAAGCTTCTTGCAAAGACTCATCATCCAGAGATAATTCCAATACAATGCTCTTGACTTGAGAGAAAGTATTTAACAGTTCTTCAGTTACTGTGATGATTTGTGTGGTCTTAATAGGTTTAGGTGTCCAAGTGTGGTCATTATTTTCTTCGTAAAAAGAAGATGCAATCAGAATTGTATCTTGACCTGTGAGGCGGAATGGTTTGGTCATATCTTCGGGATCCTTCAGCAGATTTCCTAATGAATCCAAGCAATTTAGTACTAATTTGAATTGTAGTGGGATACCATTTTCAATGCCAAGAGCCAATTTCAAGGTAGCTTCTCCTATCGTATCAATAACTTGGACGTTAGCCAATAGTGAATCCAATCGCAATTGACTCAAATCAATGTCTGTGATAGTATCGGAATAACTAAGTGCTATACCTTCGTTGAATACAAACGGAATTGTACATGCAGCATCTAGTCGAATACCTGTATTATTACCAATACGAATTTGTGGTGTTTCTTGACGGTTAAAGTCTACAGAGTATTTGTAACCAATCTTTTCTGGATGTACAGTGAACAATTGATCAAGGCGTCCACGAGCTCTATCCTTGTCAAACAATAAATGCATTGTGGCAGAATCACCAATAGAACTATTTAGTGATAAATACTCGCTTGGAGTATAGTATTTGTATAATTCGCGGGAATCATTAAAGGTGGCATGTACTGTATCACCATCAGATCCTACGACATACAAATGATCTCCATGCAGTACCAATGCGCCAGCAATTTGTGTTGTGATACTCACATCAATACGAGGATCCGCTAAAGGCAACTTAAAGTCACCTAATGAACGATAACCATCCCATTCCTCTTCCAATACAATCTCATTGTCATCCGACATATCCCCACTTGCTTTAAACATTCCCCAAACTGCGTAATAGTCAATGAATTGAACTCCTAACTTATATTGGAATTCAGCATCCTTAGGTATTGTTATTTGACCTGCCGAAGATGGGATTTTGATATACATCGTAATCAAGAAATTGCAGGAATCTACCACATTACCGCGAAAATCTTCCCATTTGCTAGGATGGCGATTTTTCATCAAATTCATAGAGAATTCATCCACATTAATCGGTATGTCTTGGTCGTAGCCATATTGCTTACCTACACCTTTTTGATAAACAGTGACAATGTTACCATCAGGACGAGTAAATGCGTCACCTAACTTGATGGTAACTTTTTCTACCCAATCCCAATCTAATGGTAAGTTCTTACGAGAAATGGTACTTATAAAACTTGCATTTTTAATCAAGGCACTATCCAATCGCTGATAATCTTCATCGTTGTTAATGCCATTCAAGTGTAATGTCAATGGAAATTCTAATGGAATGGTGTAGTGATCATTACCAGTAATTTTTCCATCGATAAAAAATGGTAAGTTCTCTAACTTATCATATACTTTCATTGGTAGTGTTTTTCTACTGATATATTGACTCAGGTTCACGTTGTGGAACGGACGAACCCAAGAAAATGTGTCTTTGAACGCTAATGCATAGCCATTATCCAATTCCTCAACATAGATGCCCCAAGTACCATCGCCAACGAAATCGCCAAGGGTAGCATTTACTGATCCAATAGGCAATGCTAAATTTGCTTCCACTTTGGTTGTCGTATCGATGTTACCTAAATCCACATCGGCTTTACAACCAACTAATGTCATAGCCATGCATATCCCGCACCACAATGACACTCTGAAAATGTTACGTTTCATAATATTTTGTTGTTTTTTTGTTAATTCTGCCTTATTTCGCATAAAAATGCCTGCAAAGTTACAACTTTTTTTTGAATTATGCAAGTGTTTATTCATTTTTTATGAAATAAACTTTTTCGCTGGCACGTGTGACAGCAGTGTACAGCCAACGGTAAAAACCTTCTTCATCAGCATGCAATTCGCCGCCTTTGTAAGGGTCTATATATACATGTTTCCACTGCCCACCTTGCGATTTGTGTCCCGTTACGGCATATGCAAAACGTACTTGCAGGGCATTATAATAAGGTGATTGATAGATAGTTTCGATCAGTTTCTTCCTGTTGTGAGCCAACTCGGGATAATCCTCTGCGATTCGCCCAAACAGTTCTCGATGCAAGCCATTATTCATCTCTGGAGAGTCGCTATGCAACGTGTCAAGCCAAATCACAGCATCTATCTCCCAATCGTAATCCAACGCGCGCAATTGGGCATCTGCAAAGTGAAAACCATACATCTCGCGTATATTGCGCAAACGGCTGATTTCCAGCATATCACCATTCGCTAAGAAAGGCAAACTCTCATACTTCTCTGTCCAAAAATAGTTATTTTTGCTCACCATTAATCTATCCCCATTCTCAATCTCTTCTTCACGCCAGAGAATTCGTGCGCGAATGCCTTGATTGTAAATGTTGGTACGCTTATTTGTGCGGGTCAAGATGATTGTTTGCTCTGCCCCTATATCGCGATATGATTCTTCAATCTTTTCGATAAAATCGCTTCCGCTAATCATTTCTAAATCAGCGCTTTGTTGCAAATACCCCCACATGTCTTTTCCTGCTGAATTATGAGGATTCAATGCTACATGACGCAAGGTGGTTGCGTTGCTCAGAATACCACTATCAAGTGCCTGACGAGCTACCTCAGTCAGTGTGTGAGTAGTGATGTTCAAACTATACTTCGCCATATATTCTTCGCGTAGTGCAGGGGACAATTCTGTGCCTATTGGAGGCAGCTGCGCATTATCTCCCAGCAGCAATAGACTGCAACCATCACCGCTATACACATATTTTACTAAATCATCTAATAAGATTCCAGAACCAAAAGTCTGATTATCGCGGATGCCACTAATCATTGAGGCTTCATCCACTATAAACAGTGTGTGTTTGTATAAGTTGTCGTTCAGACTAAATACTTCCTCGCCCAACTTTTTCTGACGGTAAATGAACTTATGTATGGTGTACGCCGGCGTATGCGCGTAGCGCGAAAGTACTTTCGCTGCACGTCCAGTGGGAGCCAAAAGCACTACTTTTTGTTGCAATTCCTTGTATGCTTGCACCAGTGCTGCCATCATGCTCGTCTTACCTGTTCCTGCATAGCCCAATAGGATAAATGCTTTGCGCTCAACAGGAGAAATAATAAAGCGACTCAATTTATCCAACAACGCATTTTGTCCTTCATTTGGCATAAATGAAAGACTCGCTATAATCCTATTTTTGATAAACTGCTCCAGCACTTCGTAATATCCCTATTGAGACTTTTAAACTTTAAAAACTTCTTATCCTTTTTCTCGCTATGTTACAAAAAAAGGGTAAGCTGACTACATCGCACCGCTACAACCTCTTACCCTTGCTTCGGTCAGGACCTGGGGGAGTTCAGAGGGAGCTGGTCGTGTAGGACTTACCCTAATTCGGCTGCAAAAGTACTGCTTTTTTTTTACATACACAAATTTTTTCTAAAAAATATGCGCACTTCCTTAATTTATTTCCTAATTTGTTGCTTTTACGTTGCGTTTATCGGTCTATTTTCATGTTTTTTTTATTACTACTATTGCATATATGCAAAAAAAGTCGTATCTTTGCGGGCTGAATGATACACTATGTGTATTATACAGTTAGCACAATGGATAAAATATTAACTTAAATACCATACAAAACGAAGAACCAATATGGCTAAAAAAGAAATTCAATTCTCCCTTGTTTATCGCGACATGTGGCAGAGTAGTGGCAAGTATGTGCCACGCAAAGATCAGTTGGCAAAGATTGCTCCTGTGATTATCGACATGGGCTGTTTCGACCGCGTAGAAACCAATGGCGGTGCTAGCGAACAAGTAAATCTACTCTATGGCGAGAATCCCAATATAGCAGTACGCACCTTCACCAAGCCTTTCAATGAGGTAGGTATTAAGACCCACATGCTCGACCGTGGTCTCAACGCATTGCGCATGAATCCTGTGCCTGCGGATGTGCGCAAACTGATGTATAAAGTGAAGCATGCCCAAGGCGTGGATATCACTCGTATCTTCTGCGGCTTGAACGACCCTCGCAATATCATCCCTTCCATCAAATGGGCTAAAGAGGCTGGCATGACCGCGCAAGCGACCATGTGTATCACCTACTCGCAAGTGCACAACGCAGAATATTATATCAACCTCGCTGAGGAACTCATCGCCAATGGCGCACAAGAGATCTGTCTCAAGGATATGGCAGGTATCGGTCGTCCAGCAATGCTCGGAACAATCGTTGCAGCTATCAAGGAGAAGCACCCAGATATCATCATCCAATACCATGGTCACTCAGGCCCTGGCTTCTCTGTGGCTAGTATGCTCGAAGTTGCTAAAGCAGGTGGCGACGTCCTCGATGTAGCTATGGAGCCACTCAGTTGGGGTATGGTGCACCCTGACGTGATTACCATTCAATCCATGCTCAAAGATGCTGGTTTCTTGGTAAAGGACATCAACATGAAGGCATATATGGAGGCACGCTCACTCACCCAAGAGTTTATTGATGACTTCCTCGGCTACTGGATCGACCCTCGCAATTCGAAGATGACATCATTGCTCGTAGGTTGTGGCTTGCCAGGCGGTATGATGGGTTCGCTCATGGCGGACCTCAAGGGTATGCATGCGGCTATCAACGCCAACCTTGTGAAACGCGGACAAACTGCGCTCAGTGAAGACGAACTCCTTGTAGAACTCTTCGACGAGGTACAACGCATTTGGCCTATGCTCGGTACACCATGTCTCGTAACGCCATTCTCACAATATGTAAAGAACGCTGCGCTGATGAACCTCTATAGCAAATCTATGGGTGAGAAACCATTCACACGCATGGACCCTGCTATGTGGGGCATGATCCTTGGTAAGTCGGGTAAACTCCCTGGTACACTTGCTCCTGAGATCATCGAACTGGCCAAAGAGAAGAATATGGAGTTCTATACCGACGATCCACAAGCCCTCTACCCAGATGTATTGCCACAATTCATCGCTGAGATGGAGAAGAACGGTTGGGACCGCGGTCAAGACGATGAAGAACTCTTTGAGTTCGCTATGCACGAGAAGCAATATCGTGAGTATAAGTCAGGTCAAGCCAAAGAGCAATTCAATAAGGATTTGCTCGAGCGTATGGAAAAAGCCGCTCAGGCAGGTCAACCTGTTAAGTTCATTTCTGCAGCCGACAAACGCGCCATTCTTCATCCTAATGCCGAACCATTAGAGGCAACCCTCTCGGGTAAGGTGATGTGGGAGTTGGACTTCAACGAGGATAGCAAGGCACCTGTATTGGGTACATTCTACAAGCAAGGCGATGTGGTTTGCTACTTGCAAACGCCTCATGGTATCGAACCAATCCGTGCCTTTGAACATTGCCGTGTAGTCGCTATCGAGAAGGAGCAAGGCGCTACAGCCGTCAAAGGTGATGCACTATGCTGGGTAGAGAAAGCTGACCTCGTAGAGGAAATTATCACCGATGTCAAAGGTGCTGCTAAGAAAGTAAAGACTGCCATCAAAGAGGCTGTCAAGAAAGCCGACACTGAGATTATCGAAGGCGCAAAGAGTAACTGGAAAATGACGAAAAACCATAAATAACCATGAAGAAATACAATTTCAACGCAGGACCAAGTATCCTGCCACAAGAAGTCATCAAGCAAACAGCAGAGGCTGTAATCGATTTTCAAGGCGAGGGTTTGAGTATCTTGGAGATCTCTCACCGTGCTAAGTATTTCCAACCTGTTGTGGATGAGGCAGAAGCACTGATGAAGGAGCTGCTTGGTATCCTAGAGGGCTACCGCGTGATTTTCCTTGGCGGTGGTGCCAGCATGCAATTCTGCATGGTGCCTTTCAACTGCCTAGAGCACAAAGCAGCTTACCTCAATACCGGCGTATGGTCGAAGAAAGCCATCAAAGAGGCAAAGGCTTTCGGTGAGGTGGTAGAGGTAGCTACCTCTGCTGCGGAGAACTTCACCCATATCCCTGTGGATTTCGAAGTACCACAAGATGCGGATTATCTGCATATCACGACCAACAATACCATTTACGGTACCGAGATCTCTGACGAGAAACTCCAAGCCATCTACGACAAGAAAGGCAACGTACCTCTCATCGCCGATATGTCTTCAGACATCTTGGCTCGCCCTATTGATGTAAGCAAATACGACATCATCTATGGTGGTGCACAAAAGAACCTCGCGCCTGCGGGTGTGACCTTTGTGATTGTGAAAGAGGCATTCCTCGGCAAGGTGACACGCTATATTCCAACGATGTTGGATTACCGCACTCATGTGGAGAATGGCAGTATGTTCAATACTCCTCCTGTATTGCCAATCTATACCGCTATGCTCACCCTGCGTTGGTTGAAAGCTAATGGTGGCTTGCAAGCTGCTTTGGAGCGTAATGTGGCTAAGGCAGAATTGCTCTACAAGGCTATTGACGAGAGCAAGATCTTCGAGGGTACAGCCCGCAAAGAGGACCGCTCTATGATGAATATCTGCTTTGTACTGAAACCAGAGTACGCACACTTGCAAGACGATTTCTTTAAGTTTGCTACTGCCAAAGGTATGGTAGGTATCAAAGGACACCGCCTCGTGGGTGGCTTCCGTGCAAGTACCTATAATGCTATGACCCTCGAAGGTGTACAAGCCCTTGTAGATTGCATGAAGGAGTACGAGCAACAGATTGGTTAGTAGATTGCTACGCTATAGATAACACAATAAATGCACCTTGCGGGGTGCATTTATTGTATTATTCATTAAAACAGCTAAAGCCACATTCAGCTTGCATCAATGTTCGCGACTGATTCGGCTATAGCAACCAACGCAACTTATTCCAATTTGCGATAGCGAATACGCTTAGGCTCGCTTGCATCTTCGCCAAGGCGCATTTTCTTGTGTGCCTCATACTCGGAGTAGCTACCTTCGTACCAGTACAACTTACTGTCGCCCTCAAAAGCAAGGATATGCGTACAAATACGGTCAAGGAACCAACGGTCGTGGGAGATAACTACTGCACAACCTGCAAAGTTCTCCAAACCTTCCTCCAATGCGCGCAAGGTGTTCACGTCAATATCGTTGGTAGGCTCATCGAGGAGCAATACGTTAGCTTCCGATTTGAGGGTCAATGCCAAATGGAGACGGTTGCGCTCACCACCAGAGAGCACACCGCACTTCTTCTCTTGGTCCGCACCTGTGAAGTTGAAGCGGCTGAGGTATGCACGTGCGTTCACCTCGCGACCGCCTACGCGAATATATTCGGTGCCTTCAGCGATAGTCTCATATACGCTCTTGTTTGGGTCGATGTTCGAGTGCACTTGGTCCACGTAGCCCACTTTCACGGTCTCGCCCACGGTGAATGTGCCCTTGTCGGCTTGCTCCATGCCCATAATCATACGGAATAGGGTAGTCTTACCCGCACCGTTAGGGCCAATGATACCCACGATGCCGTTAGGTGGCAACATAAAGTCCAAATCCTCAAACAGGAGTTTATCGCCAAATGCCTTGCTAACGCCCTCTGCATTGATAACCTTGTTACCCAAACGTGGACCGTTAGGGATAAAGATTTCCAGCTTCTCTTCGCGCTCCTTTTGCTCCTCGTTAAGCATGCGGTCGTAGGCTGCGAGACGAGCTTTTCCTTTGGCTTGGCGAGCTTTAGGTGCCATGCGCACCCATTCGAGCTCGCGCTCCAAGGTCTTGCGACGTTTGCTGGCTTGCTTCTCCTCCATCGCCATACGAGCAGTCTTTTGCTCCAACCAAGAAGAGTAGTTGCCCTTCCAAGGAATACCTTCGCCACGATCCAATTCAAGAATCCAACCTGCTACATTGTCCAGGAAGTAGCGGTCGTGGGTGATACAGATCACAGTACCTGCGTATTGGTGTAAGTGTTGCTCTAGCCAGTCGATTGACTCTGCATCGAGGTGGTTGGTAGGCTCATCAAGGAGCAGAATATCAGGTTGTTGCAACAATAGACGGCACAATGCCACACGGCGGCGCTCACCTCCTGAGAGGTGCTTTACCAGTGCATCGTCCGCAGGACAGCGGAGTGCATCCATTGCGCGGTCGAGACGTGTGTCAATATTCCAAGCGTCCACGCTGTCAAGTTTGTCTTGCAGCTCTGCTTGGCGAGCAAGTAGTTTATCAAAATCAGCATCTGGCTCGGCGAATGCCATGTTAATAGCGTCGTATTCAGCCAACATGTCCATGATAGGTTGCACACCCTCTTGCACGCATTCGCGTACGGTCTTCTCTGGGTCCAATTGTGGGTCTTGCTCCAGATAGCCTACGCTGTAGCCGGGAGAGAATACCACCTCACCTTCGTAATTCTTTTCAATACCTGCAATAATCTTGAGTAGGGTAGATTTACCTGCACCATTGAGACCGATGATACCGATTTTTGCTCCGTAGAAGAAACTGAGGTAGATGTTGTTGAGTACGCGTTTTTGTGGTGAGAAGCTTTTGCTCACTCCCACCATTGAGAAAATAATTTTCTTATCGTCTGCCATAATATATTTTGTGTAATATTGTTTTACTTAGCCTATGGTTGTGCAATATGATGTTGCACAAGCAGCAAATTCGGGTACAAAGGTACTACAAAAAAAGTACATATGCAAGAAAGATTCGCTTGAAAATAAAATTTCATTATTTTCATTCCTTTTTTTTGCATAAATACGATTTTTTTTGTACCTTTGCGGGGTAAAAAGTTGTTATAAGACTACAAAACTCATATAACTGACTATAAAACAAACCAATAAATACTACTACAATGAAAGTAACGGACATCATGCAGCATCTTGCTGCAAAGCATCCAGGCGAGGCAGAGTACTTGCAAGCCGTAGAAGAAGTCCTTGTATCCATCGAGGAAGTGTACAACCAACATCCTGAGTATGAGAAAGCCAAGATCGTGGAGCGTATGGTGGAGCCAGATCGCATCTTCACCTTCCGCGTGACATGGGTGGACGACCAAGGCGAGGTGCAAACCAACCTCGGTTATCGTGTACAATTCAACTCAGCTATCGGTCCTTACAAAGGCGGATTGCGTTTCCATAAAGCTGTTAACCCATCTATGCTCAAGTTCTTGGGCTTTGAGCAAACCTTCAAGAATGCCCTCACCACGCTCCCTATGGGTGGTGCAAAGGGTGGTTCTGACTTCGATCCAGTAGGCAAATCGGATGCAGAGATCATGCGTTTCTGCCAAGCCTTCATGCTCGAACTCTGGCACAATATCGGTGTGGACACCGACGTTCCTGCAGGTGACGTAGGCGTAGGTGGCCGCGAGATTGGTTTCCTCAATGGTATGTACCAAAAATTGGCTCGCCAATACCACACTGGCGTGCTCACTGGTAAAGGTATGACATGGGGTGGCTCTATCCTCCGTCCAGAGGCAACGGGTTATGGTGCACTCTATTTCACCGAGCACTTGCTCCACGAGGCAGGCAAATCTATCGAGGGTAAGACCGTGGCTATCTCTGGTTTTGGCAACGTAGCTTGGGGTGCAGCACAAAAGGCTACCGAACTCGGTGCGAAAGTAGTGGCTATATCTGGTCCTGATGGCGTATGCGCTATCCCAGAGGGTATCACCGCTGAGATGATTGATTATATGTTGGTTATGCGTTCTAGCAACCGCAACAAGGTGCAAGATATGGCAGACAAGTTCCCAGCACAAGCACACTTCACCGCAGGCAAGAAAGCATGGTCAGTTCCTTGCGACATTGCTCTCCCATGTGCATTCCAAAACGAGCTCAGCGAGGACGATGCTAAGGAACTCAAAGCTAATGGCTGCTGGTGCTGCTGCGAGGTAAGTAACATGGGTTGCCAACCTGGCGCTATCCACTACTTCCAACACAACGGCGTGCTCTTCGCTCCAGGTAAGGCAGTGAATGCTGGTGGTGTGGCTACTTCTGGTTTGGAGATGACACAAAACTGCGAGCACCTCAGTTGGACCGCTCAAGAGGTAGATGCACGTTTGCACCATATCATGGAGTCTATCCACGAGCAATGTGTGAAGTTCGGTCGTCAAGCAGATGGCACTATCGACTATGTGAAAGGTGCTAACATCGCAGGCTTCATGAAGGTGGCACAAGCCATGCTCGAGCAAGGTATTGTATAACTTGACACTAAACAGTAGGCGCTTTGCGCCGTTCACTAAACATAAAATATGTATTCAGATTTTCAGAAACATTTACAAACCATCCTGACTGAAATCAAGGACGCAGGATTGTATAAAAACGAACGAGTAATTATCACCCCTCAGTCCTCTGCTATCCAAGTGGAAGGCGGCAAGGATGTCATCAACTTCTGCGCCAACAACTACCTTGGCCTAGCAGACAACCCTGAACTCATCCAAGCGGCCAAAGACCGTATGGATGCGCGTGGATATGGTATGGCATCTGTGCGTTTCATTTGCGGTACGCAGGACACCCACAAGCAATTGGAGCAAGCCATCTCCGACTTCTTCGGCACCGAGGACACCATCCTCTATGCAGCTTGCTTTGATGCGAATGGTGGTTTATTTGAGCCACTTCTTACCGAGCAAGATGCGATTATCTCTGATGCGCTCAACCACGCCTCCATTATTGACGGTGTGCGCCTCTGCAAAGCAGTGCGTTATCGCTATGCCAATGGCGATATGGCGGACCTCGAGGAGCAACTCAAGAAGGCGCAAGCACAACGCTTCCGTATCATCGCTACCGATGGTGTGTTCTCTATGGACGGTAATGTCTGCCCACTGGATAAGATCTACGAACTGGCACAGAAATACGATGCCCTCGTGATGGTGGACGAGAGCCACTCTGCGGGTGTGGTTGGTAAGACGGGTCACGGTGTGACCGAGCGTTACGACCTCCGCGGTAAGATTGAGATCATCACGGGTACACTGGGCAAGGCGTTCGGTGGTTCGGTAGGCGGTTTCACTACGGGTAAGAAGGAGATCATCGACCTGCTTCGTCAACGCAGCCGTCCATACTTATTCTCTAACTCTATCCCTCCATTGATTGCTGCAGCTGGATTGAAGACTTTTGAAATTCTCACCCGTAGCAACGAACTGCAAGATCGCTTGCATGCCAATACCGAGTACTTCATCACCAAGATGAAGGCGGCGGGCTTTGATATCAAGCCAACGGAGTCAGCTATCTGCGCCGTGATGTTGTACGATGCACGTTTGAGCCAAGAGTTCGCAGCTGCATTGCAAGAAGAGGGTATCTATGTGACAGGCTTCTACTACCCAGTAGTGCCACAAGGTCAAGCGCGTATCCGCGTGCAACTCTCTGCGGCGCATACCACTGAGCAACTCGACCGCGGTATTGAGGCCTTCATCAAAGTCGGCAAAGCCCTCAAGGTTCTGGAGTAACTCATCACTCATAGTTCATACTTAAAAAGCGCATTCCACAATGCGCTTTTTTTGTGCTGATAGTACAAATATTAAGATTTCCCTTCCCTTGCACCTTCCCAATCCCCCTCGGGTTAAAGACCAACGAGAAACCAAAGACGAACCTAGGAACACCCAAAGAACTCCCTACCACCAAAAAGTGCTTTTTGTTAAGATTGCGCTCGCTACAGGTTTAGTGCTCGGCGATTTCCCGCCGAGTATTACCTGCCCTTTCTTTGTTTATTGTCCAGCGGAGTCCCCGATAACACTCCTTGCCTTTTGTTTGTCCATTATCTCGAATATCATTCGACTCTCCCTCGCCTATAACCTATAACCTAATAGCCTATAACCTAATAGCCCATAACCTATAACCTATAACCTATAACCTCTAACCTCTAACCTATAACCTCTTAGCCTGTAGCGCCTTCGGCGCGTCCTCTAAACGGACAACATCTTTGTCTTGCCCACCACTGCAGCTGCTGCATTCTTTTGGGCAGACAGAGATTTTTCCTTGAATTGTCGATAATTGACAATCAAATTGACAATAATTGTCTTATAAATATCCTCGATTTTTATTTATTTTTATAGCGAAGCGTATTTTTGTTTCTAAAATAATTTTGTCATGTCAAAAAAAAGATGTACCTTTGCACCAACAACCAAAAAACAAAAAGTTTAACTAACATACCATGATTGAAACAATCATCAACGATATCAACTACCGCCTCGACGAGGACAATCTAACCGCAGAGGTTATCAAAAAAAGAAATGGTTATGAAGGTGATATCATTATTCCCGAGACTGTAGTGTTTAACGAACGCACCTATCTTGTCACGAGTATTGGAGAGAAGGCTTTCTGCAAGTGTTCTTCGTTAATCAAAATCACGATCCCAGAAAGCGTTGAGAGCATTGGGAAGTATGCTTTTGGGCGTTGCGAATTGCTGACCGCCATTACTATTCCTGATAGTGTCAAGAGTATTGGAGTGGCAGCTTTCAATGAGTGTTCCTCCCTTACCTCCATTGTTATCCCTAACAATGTCACGACTATTGAAAAAGGAGCTTTCAATGGCTGCGAGTCTCTTATCTCTGTTATGATTTCAAATAGCGTCACGAGTATTAAAGATCATGCTTTCTGCAAGTGCTCTTCGCTGACCTCTATCACTATCCCAGATAGCGTGACGACTATTGGAACGAATGCTTTCGCGGGTTGCTCCTCGCTGATCTCTATCACTATCCCAGACAGCGTGACAAGTATTGAAAGTTGCGTTTTTGGTGGGTGCTGCTCGCTGACTGATATTGCTATCCCCAGTAGCATTAAGAGTATTGGGGAAAGAGCTTTCTGCGCGTGTTCCTCTCTAACAGATATTGCTATCCCTGATAGTGTCATGAGTATTGGAGATAAAGCCTTCCGTGATTGCTCCTCGCTAAAAGCCATCACTATAGGCAATAGTGTCACAATTATTGGAAAGGAAGCTTTCATGGGTTGCAAATCGCTGACCGCTATTACCATCCCCGATAGTGTCATAATTATTGAAGAAGGAAGTTTTCGTGGTTGCGAATCGCTGACAGATATTACTATCCCTGATAGCGTCGTGAGTATTGGAGTGGCGGCTTTTTGTGATTGCTCTTCGCTGGAAGATATTACTATCCCTGATAGCGTCGCGATTATTGGAGAGGGGGCTTTCTATGGTTGCAAATCACTGACCGCCATCACTATCTCCAACAGTGCCCTGAGTATTGGAGTGGCAGTTTTCCGTGGGTGCTCTTCGTTGACCGCTATTGCTATCCCTGATAGCGTCAAAAGTATTGGAGAAAGGGCTTTTTGTGATTGCTCCTCACTGAAAACTATCACTATAGGCAATAGCGTCACAAGCATTGGAGAGGGGGCTTTCTATGGCTGCGACTCACTGACCGCAATTGCCATCCCCAACAGTGTTGAGAATATTGGGAAGGGGGCTTTCTATAGTTGCGACTCGCTGACCGCCATCGCTATGGGCAATAGCGTTACAAGTATTGGAGTTGAAACTTTCCGTGGTTGCAAATCGCTGACTGCTATTGCTATTCCCAACAGCGTAACAAGTATTGGAGCTGGTGCTTTCTTAGGTTGTATCTCGCTGACCGCCATTGTTATCTCTAATAGTGTCACAAATATTGGGAATAGTGCTTTCTATTTGTGCTCTTCGCTGACCACCATTGTCATCCCCGATAGTGTCACAAATATTGGGAAGAAAGCTTTTTCTGGTTGCGACTCGCTGATTGACATCACTATAGGCAATAGCGTTGAGAGTATTGGAGAAAGTGCTTTCAGTGGTTGTACATCTCTTACCTCCATCACTATCCCTGATAGCGTCAAGAGTATTGAAGCAAAGGCTTTCCATTTATGTTTCTCGCTGACTGATATCTACTATCGCGGCACTACGGATCAATGGGATGAGATTACTTTAGGTGAAGATTGGATGTTGGGGGCTGAAGTCGAAGATATCCACTGCACCGATGGCGATTACTATGACGATGTGTGGTAAATGTATCGGACGCAGCTAAAGTGTTAATAAACAGTAAAAAACAATATCATATACATTAAAAATAAGCGTTATGGAAAATAATATGACAAAAAAACCTTGTCTAATCGTTAATGATGGAATTTTTTATAATCCAGATCATATCATTAAAATGACAAAATATGATAATGATATTTCTGATACCCATTGGATTGAAATTCATATGACAAATGGAAAGCAATCAACATTATCTTTTGAAACACAAGAAGATCGAGATAAGTCATTTAGAGAAATCATTAAGAGACTTTATGGTGATTGTGCTGTGTTTGATTATCAAAAAGGTAAGTATATTTATTAATTTGTAAAAAAAACTAACGAATATGAAATTCGAAGAAGACTATTATCCAAAAGAAATTTTGATTAAAAATCCAGATGGTTCAATAACAGGCTTTGTCAATGAACGCCACTGCTCTAGATGTAATACATGGTACTCAGACACAGTGAAGTGCCCAAAGTGTGGTAAAATAAACATAGTAATATCATAAACAAACAACACAGCATAAACAAATACAATTATGATACAGGTAAAATTATTTCAAAGTGGTAACTCTCGATTGATTGAGGAGGAGATTAATCAGTTCTTACAAGAGAACGCAAATAGTATCAAAGTGGTTGATATTAAGTACACAACATATGTTCCCTCCGAAAGGTTAAGTTGTGCGTGGACAGCAATGGTCATTTACGAAACATTATAAATGCTTATTAGTAAATGAACGGCTTTGGCAAGAGTTAATCGAAAGGAATTAATATACCTATTGACACCTATCGTAGCAAACACATATTTTGTTTTGGGTGCTAATGCGTCTAAGCGCATTCTTTCACCCAAAACAAAATATTCCCGAAATTGACACGAATTGACAACAAAATTGACGTCAATTGTCTTAAAAAAAGTTCTGTGTCAACATATATATATAGTATCCTAAAACAAATATTACCATGGTAGAAAAAATCATCAAAGGTATCAAATACTGCCTCGACGAGCAAACTATGACCGCAGAGGTTATAGCAAAGAGGAATGGCTATGAGGGAGATATTATTATTCCCGAGACTGTAGTGTCTAATAGGGCCTCCTTTCTCGTCACAAGTATAGGTGAGAACGCTTTCTTTAGTTGCAAATCGCTGACTTCCATCACTCTTCCCAACAGCGTCAAGAGGATTAAAATGGGGGCTTTCATATTTTGCTCCTCGCTGACCTCCATTACCATTCCCAATAGCGTCACAACTATAGAAGATAATGCTTTTTTGTTCTGCTCCAAACTAACCTCTATCACTATAGGCAATAGCGTCAAGAGTATTGGATATTGTGCTTTCGAAAATTGCGAATCGCTAACCGAAATCACTCTTCCAAATAGTGTCAAGAGTCTTGGATATTACATTTTCGGCAATTGCTTCTCGCTTGAAACAATCACCTATAATGGTACACGAGACAAATGGAAAAAAGTCAAAAAAGACACTTTAGATGATAAATGGAACAGCGGCATCCTCGCCAAATTCGTCCAATGCACCGATGGACTTGTGAAGCTTTAGTGGACACCGCAGAACAAGCTATCTTATTAATAAAAAAGTTCGGAGCAATGTGGAGTCCTCGGTGGTCTAACTGATACGAGATAAGACGAAGCCCTCTTTTTTAGGTAATGAGGCACAAAATGAAAAAACATGGTTAATAACGAGAATGATATTTTTAAGACTATCAAGCATCACATTGCGAAATGCTTTATAGAAAATAAGCCATTATCAGTTGATGGCTTGATGGCAATAGCGGCTGTTAGTTTTTTTCATTTTCTACCGCCCGTTTCTACAAAAGAATTATTATCGGCTATCAATAAAAATGGTCAGATAGATACCACATTTGATACTTTCAAGGATAGATTTTCTAAATACCTCAAACAAGAGAAGCGAAACATTGAATATCTAAAGCAACTTAATCAAGAAGGCTTACGCCAATACCTGCTAAAGAATTGGATCGAAGAATTACCATTAAATGATAAATTGTCTTGCTGCAAAAAGATAAATATTATCGACATGCAGGCAGATCAAGTGATTCCGTTATTAGGAAAGGAGAACGTATATCAAACATATGCGAAAGAAGGAATGAATCAAATCTCGAGTGATATTTTTGGAACTGAAGATTATAAACCAGAACCATTCCCTGCTCCTGAATCACCAGAATCTAAACACCCTATCTTTGATTCAATTACTGATACCCACGAAGATAAGTCCGTATCAGCACCTAAGTCTTCCGCTAAAGCAGAACCGAAAAGAAACACTACACAATCACGAGATCAGCAGCGCTATGAACAAGAAAAGAGAATACTGCAATTATATACTACCATCATTGAAAAAAGCGAAATAAATAAGCATGTAGAATCAATTTTTCCAGAAGAGGTAAGCATACAAAAGAAAGAAGAATCGATTCCTCAGAAAAAGGTAAGGTATGTTTGGCAATTGGAAATTCCGTTTAGTGAATGGCAGATTATAAAGCAAATAGCTGAGACTAATGCAAACATACTCAATGAATGGGAGAGAAGCGTTGAGTCGGCACGAGATAAGGCAATAGCCGCTTTTGTCCTAATCTACGCAGCAGAGTGGAACAAGCGTGAGTGGACTGGCAATGATCGTGATAATAATTTGGGAAAGATAATACCTTCTAAAGTGGCAGAGAAAGTTGTCCGTACATTGAGGAAGTATAGACCTCAGTATCCGTTTCCATGCGTAGAATTCGAAGACGAACGACATAATCGTTGGTTGGATGCATTAAAAGTGCAAGGTGGGTTGCCTTTACGGTATATTTTCGCTCTTTATCAAAATGAACAATCTAGTCCGTACTACACATATTTTCGCTGGTTATTAAATCATTCGAACAACGAACTAGATGCGAGTCAAATGAGAAGTATTACCAACAAGACATATAAGTACTCCTTTGACCAGTTAGATAGTATCTATGATTATGCCCAAGCAATTCAGGAGCATAACTATCCTTTTGAAAAGAATGAGCGTGTAAGTGAGCAAGATGAACAGACTACTTTTGCAATAATTCAAACAATATTAGCGAATATGGCTAATAATAAGTTTGACTACAGTTGGCATGTAATTAAATATGGCCCAAAAGCAAGAGTTGGTCTGCAGATTCAATTACGCAACGAAGATAATATGGATAGCTCAAATACATCCAACTATATAATGTCTGAAAAGCGCTTGAAGATGTGGATGGGTGAAGACGATAGCACACGCCTTCCGCATACATTCCCTATTGAGTTTAAGCAAGATGATCAGTCGTTGCTAAAGATAAACTTTGACAAGCGCACCGATGGCTCATGGATGCCACGAGCGAGTTACAAGCATAGATACGAAGTAGTATTTAACAACAAAAAAAAGATTGAAATCTATATCGATGGAAAACGCACCGTTGATAGTGTATACAATAGTAAGCAAAATGGTGGTTACCAGGTGATGTATTCGGATAATCACATCGATTGGTATAGCAATAGTTTGTCTAGTAAGAAGGCTTTTTTGGGGTGCTTGATTTTTGATACAGAAAAGTATCATAATACTCATGGACTGAGTGAATTGGATGGAGAATATAGTTGGGTTGATTCGGAGGATAATCACAGCATAGTATTGGTAGACAACAATAATAAAAAGACTATATTACGCAATCGCAATGATGAGTTGTGCCTTGTACTGGATGATTCAGAGTTAGAACGCGACTACATAATAACCTCGGAGTGCTGCTATATGCAGTCTATAAATAAGCAGGAAAACGCCGATGAAGAATACGAAGAAGAACTGATTTCTATTCCATTTGGAAATATCATAAGAACGAATACCATCTTTACTCCCCTCTTAAAGAATGATATTTCTGAAAGTAAGATAGAAGAAAAGAAAATTAAAGTCAAAGAAGGAGATAAGGAGTATCAATTAGGCGAATTGCCATTAGGGTATCACACTTTCACATTTGATTACGAAGGCAAGCAGATGGTGGAAACCTATTTTATCCTACCTAAAGATTTCGAATTGGATATTATCCCTAATAGTAGCCTCATTCAGTTGAAAGGGATAGATAAGGAGAATGTTGCAATCTTAGAGGATGCATCTCTAAGGATCAATGATAATGGAAAAATCTTGTTTGACTCAAAAAGACACCATGCCTTGAAATATACTCTGCGTATTGCTATAGGAATGGATAATCTAGATATACCTATTATCCCGCCTTATGAAGAAAATATAGAAGTCTATTTGTTGAAAGATGAGAACAATGCAGTACCTCAACCAGCATTCTACAATAGAAGACGATATACTACTCAAGGAACTGAAGAGATTTCTGCAGAACAATTGGGATTGAATTTTAATCAGTTTTCTGAGAAGATACAATCAAAGACTAAGCTTAAAAATTTTAATTACAATCGACAGACGCAGCGGTTGACAGTTAATGCAGAAGTGTACACTAACAAAGAACAGTATCGATTCTATTTCTTTGATGGAAACCGAGAAGACCTATTGACGGTGCAACAAAATGATAATAGTTTGTGTCTGGCAGATGATCCATTTTGGGAGAATAGAAAGGGAGTGATTGTTCAGTCATACGAAGATCTCTCGCTACATCCCAGTATATACTACAATGAAGAAGTAATTAACCAATGGCGTCCTAAATCGGAAGACTACCTCAATGTTCTGCTGTTTGTGATGAAACATCGCTGCTGGTACAAGAATGTGTTGGGCGATGCGTTTCAACCTATTTTAAGGAATAAGAATAATGTTCAGTGCTGTGATATAGCAATGCTCGGTAAACTACTAACAGACTATTTTGACTATTGCACGAACCATAGAACAGAGATCAGGTACAACGAATTGTGGAGGTTGGCCAAGGAGTATAAGTTTGAATGGTTGTACTTATGGCGCGCGATGCACAATAACGATGCTAAGTATATGGACCGCTATTTCAAACTGCTCGTAGAACGAGATGCTTCGCCCCAGAAAAAGAAGAATATGAAATTCCTCTTAACAAAAATGAAGAGGGCGAATAATCTGGATAAATCACCGCATAACCAATCCAAGAGAGATGATTCTGTTCATGACTTGCTCAAACTAATGTATCATACGACAAACCGCAATACGAATATGAGTGCATATGAAATAGGTAGCGCGGGCAAGTTCTTTGACGATCAATACGCAGACAAGAATTTAGCAGAAATAGAAAAAATCTTGACTAAAAAATTAGAAAAACTGGATTCTATAGAGGAAGATTGACAATCAAAAAGACAAAAATAAAATCTATATAGTATGAAATTACAGAATATCTACTCACTCATGCAAGAGAAGAAAAATGAGTATCTGCATGAGCATTTTGAGGCAATTTTCAAGTTCGCTCCTAATACTTACGGGAAGCGATTGATCGACATGTTTAATGATAAAGAAGATAGCAGCGTTGTGGTCGAAAATATGTCGGAGTGGCAGTCGACAACCGAACCATTTGATAAATACATAACGGCTCCTAATGGCACTAAATTGATGAACTATACGCCATTTAAGCACCAAGTGGAGAGTTGGCAACATATGATGGATTATGTGGATAGTAGCAATCGTCCATCTATGGTTGTTACTACAGGAACGGGCTCTGGTAAGACCGAGTGCTTTATGATACCCATCATTCAGGATATTGTTGATAAAATAGCCCGTGATCAAAATGCCAATAACTGGCATACACTCAAAGCTATCTTTATCTATCCTCTTAATGCGCTGATGCACGATCAGAAAGAGCGTCTTGAGGAGTTTATACAAACAACAGGAGTCGACATCAAGTACGCAGAATACAATGGCAACCTAGCTGATGATAGAAACGACGATCAATATGAGTTGTATGATCCATTAAATGGGCATGAGTGCCTGAATCGATATACGATGCGACAGCATGGGGTGGATATCTTGTTTATCAACCCTACAATGCTGGAGTATATGATGCTTCGAGCAGAAGATAGAAATATTATCAAGAATGCTGATCTTACTTGGATCGTTCTAGACGAAACGCACACCTATACTGGTGGTAGAGCTACCGAACTGTCCCTGCTGTTGCGTAGAGTAGTTGCTGCGTTTGGCAAATCACCCAAGGAGATATCTTACCTAACTTCTTCAGCTACTATAGGAGAAAAGGTGGCAGATTTGGTGGCATTTTTAGAGCAACTCACTGGTTCGAATAACTTCAAAGTGATGTCTAATACCCGCACTGTTCCAGCAATAGCTCAGCGCTATCCAGCAATAGAAGATATCAATCATGATGCTGTTGATAAACTATATAACAAGTCCTATTGCACCTTGCGCGAATTGTTTCCTAACAAATCCAAGGAAGAGGCGTTTGAACTACTAGATATAGCAGCGGACCCTACCACGAAGAACCACCTTAAAGTGAAAGTACACTACTTTGTAAAATCACTCAACAAAGGATTGTGTGTAGATTTGTTGAATAATGCGAGCGATAAACAATGGGAGCTACTATCTGCTATCAATTCAAATAAGCAAGGACTAGTGGAAGCTGTATGGTGTACAGAGTGTGGAAATGTGATGGGATTGATAGAAATGAACAATATTGGAGATGTACGCCGATGTACACTACCTGAATCTGATAACTTGTTCGACGATGATATTGACGACGACGACACACAAGATGGCATCAATCAAGTACCTGCCGTATGTGAGTTTGAACAGAAGTATGTATCGCTCTATGAGGCACTCCCAAATGATAACGAACTTAAAAGACTTCCACGCTATACCATTACTACAGAAGATGGACAACTGAAAGCAATACCAGATTCTAATGGTAAATATGTAATATCCCCTCAGTTGAAGGATCAGAATGCGGACCTACATCAATGCGCTCTGAACCAAGGTCGTAACAAGTACGCCATTAAATCTTTTAAGATCTATGCCAAGACGCTACAACAAGACCTTATGGAACCTATGCTCCAGCAGGTAGATATAGACCCGATGGATCTTGGAAAACCTTATAAGGGTCGTCAATTGCTCTCCTTTGCTGATAGTCGATCTGCTGCTGCTTCTATCGCTATTCGTGAGCATCTAAGGATAGAAAAACAAATCACCAACTACCAGATGTATCACTTCCTCAAAGATAACAATGTGCAAAAACCATTGTCTTGGAGCGGATTTATAGATATGATTGATCATCGTACAAGGCCTATCCCAATGATGTATCAATACTTGAAAGATTTTGTTAGAGCAGAAGAGCGCACGAAAATGGCTTTGGCTATGCTCTATTTTGAGTTTAATAGACCTGAGAAAGATACATTAGAAGAACTATGTGTATGCAAGGTGGTTTATCCTAAGTTGGATAATGTACAACAGCTACCCAATAGCGTCGAGCAAATAAATACCATACTTCCTGATGATGCTAAGATCTCCATAGATGATTGGAAAGACTTTCTTAAGATATTTTTGGATGAGAAAATGCGTCAAATGCACACCTATTACCAAGACCAGAATGGGCACTACGACATAGATGTTCATGATATGCGCAAGCTCTTTTCCAAAGATTATCCAAGGCGTCCAATACACGAGAGTGAGATAACGGGAATGAGCAAGAAAAATATGATGTATCAACTTTTGGTAAAACATGCCAAATGTCATGGTGTGGATTTGTCAGACAAACTTATTAGACCAGTACTCAATGATATATGGAATGTGTTGAAAAATGATGTACAGCTGATCCAAATTGGTCAAGAAAGGGTAAATGGTAGATGGCAAAATGAAAGTAATATAGATAGGAATGGCAATAGGAATGATCCTTGGCGTTTGAATCTCGATGATTTATCGTTTGATTTAGTAACAAAATATTGGCTCTGCCCAACCACAGGTAAACCATTAAATGCTACTTTTAAGGGACTCAGCCCTAAGGAACAAAAAGATTGCGGCGATCCTAAGACTATAGATTGGACCGCTGCGCCTCAGGATGAAGTTAAACTAAGCCAATGGCTTGATTCCAACTTGCCAGTTGAACTGAAAAATAACAAACGCCGATATATGCGTTTGCTATATAGAGAGGGCTATTTTATCAGCAAAGAGCATACAGGACAAATAAAGCGAGAAGAGGTATATGCTCTGACCGAAGATTTCAAGGCGAAGAACATCAATGTACTGTCCAGCTCTACAACCTTTGAGGCAGGTGTTGATATTGGTTCATTGCAAATGGTATCAATGGCCAATGTGCCACCTATGCCTGCAAACTACAAACAGCGTGCAGGTCGAGCTGGTCGTAGAAATCAGTCTAAGAGTGTATGCATTACCTACTGTGATGCCGACTCTAATAGTCTTAGGACTTACAACAATCCGATGGATAGGATTTTTACATACCAAAACCCGATGCCAATGATTGATATGCAGAGTCCACAGATCCTGCAACGACATGTCAATTCGCTCTTCTTGCATTTATTCTTGTCTAAATTCTGGTCTAGGAACACAGGACTTACCAATAAAAAGATTATTAATTTCTTTGCCCATCAGTTACAAGTTGATGGAGGCTATGTGAAAGATAACAATGGTGATGTAGTAAAAGTCAGCGATTATCAACCACATGTAACAGGTTCGTTGTATATGCGTTTTGTGGATTTCTTAACTGAGTTAGTAAATAACCCACCCGCACCCACTGATAAGATCCAGCAAGCATTTGACAAACTGATTGCTGGTTATACTGGTAAGAACCTACTTATAACTGATTTTGCTGAGCAATGTAAGAAGGATATTACGCGTGTATACGAAGAAATAGAAAAAGAAGTTCAGGATATTGCCAATACCTCAATAAGTAGGACGCCAACAACTAATGCGGATTATCAACGCAAGTCATTTGTAGGTGTAATGTCTAATGATTTATTGAGCCATTTGGCAACGAATCAATTTATCCCTAATCAAGGTATGCCTGTTAATCAAGTTTCTTTGGGATGGGATGATGACAGAAATAGAGATTTACCTCAACGCGATTTATTCTTGGCGCTATCTGACTGGGCACCAGGACGAATGGTACCAATTAATGGAGAAGTTAAAACCATTTCAGGTATTCGTTGGAAGTACAATGGTAATTTTATTCATATATATCGTTGTCAGTGTGGTCGAACCTATAAATCAGTGACATTAGGAGCAAAATGTCCACACTGTCATCGATATCAACCAAATCCATGGACCAGATTCCATAATGCATATAACCTAAATATAATTCCTCCTACGGCCTTTATACCTGGTGATAGTAACCGTAAATTGGATACAGGTAGCTATACTCAAGTGGAAATCCAGCTGATAGGGGCAAGTAAAATAAATGCTGGCGGTACTTTCAAGTGGGGGGTGTCTGAACTTCAAAATGCAGACAATAGTACCACCCCAGAAATTATTAAGTATAACAAAGGACTAGGTCATGGTTATGCTATATGTAAAAAATGTGGTAAGGCTATTCCTGAGATAGGTCTTGAGGGGAATTTTGCTGCAGATAATATCGTACAGCAAGATTTAAATGATATTATGGATCGGAATGGAAATCGTAGCCATAATTCTCTTAAAACAGGAAACAGATGCTGCAACAATACGGACTTTCTTCGCAATTATTTCATAGGTGGTTCTATCCAAACTGACTATTTTGATATGCAGTTGCTAGACGAATTAGGTAACGCTATCGGCGACGAAAAACTCGTTACAACGATGGCATTGCTGCTATGCAATTACCTATCAGAGAACATCCCATGTATTCGCGAAGATGTAGATTTCTTGCTGCATAACAACAACCAATCATTCTGCATCTTCGACATAGTCAAAGGTGGAGCGGGCTATTCCAACAAGCTAAATAGTAAGGTAAAAATATATGCAGCGCTGGATAGCATTCGTCATCAGTTGAACAATAAAATGACTGTGGATGAACTGCTAACGCGACGAACATCAAACTATTATGAGAAAGTAGATCTGGATGCCGCTCGCAAGTGGTTAGAGATGGAATATGCAACTCGAGTAGATTGTGCCGAAGTATCAAAGAAATTTGGCAAAGATGAAAATGATGTTCACCATATGACAAAAGCAGATATGCTAGCAGCTATTTCACAGGCAGATAGAAATACAGATGTACTTTTGTTTGTACAATATGCTTCTGATTTTAATTACAATCGCCCTGGAACTATCTCGTGGAAGACAGAGAATGACGCAATTGACAATCATGACATCTGCTTTGTAGATGCGAATAATATGGTGCCTAATACTATTTACGAACAGCTGCGAGCGCTGAACCCTCAAGGGGCTAATCGCTTGAAATCGGTATCGTCTAGTTGTGTCCCAGAGGGGGTATATCCATTAGCACAAGTGGGAGATATTCTCTATTTTACCCAAGATGCTGATACAGCATATTTGGATTGTGATTGGGCAAAAAAACGCATATACTCGGTAAGAATGGTGTTAGGTTCTATTCTGGAATATAAGCCTACTCAAGCAGTAGGATCAATGGTTATTACCATTCCTGGTAATACACATATTGATTCCGACAACTTGTTTAGTAGTTATTTTCGCCAGGACATTATTCGTAATTTCATGCAGGAAGCTAAAGGGTATAATCTAACAATTACTTATACGGATAAGCATCTCAAGAGTCATTTAGGTATGGTGATAACGTTGCAGTTTATCCAGTCATTGTTGAACTTAGTGCCTCATCAAGGTGAGACTTCTATTCGTTTTGTAGGCGAAGAATATTGGGATAATACAAGTAAAGAAAGCCTATTAAGCAATTATCCTAATCAAGAAGATCGTGATAAGGTGTTGTACTATTTAGCAAAACAATTGTTCGACAATGTCAATGTAAGCAGCATAGAAGATATTGAACAGCATTATCGTGATTTAGTGCTTTCTTACGCGGATAATGATGGTATTGAGCATCATCTGAGAATTATGCCTGATGGCGGTTTTCAAAATGGTTGGTTCTTGGACTCATATCGTGCCACGAAATTTTATAGCCGTGTAAATACTTTAGCAATAGATAGCGTGCCTATTTATGACAAGAACAAACCATTGTTGTTTCATATCATAACAGATTAGTAATCTCACAATATTACAAGTCATAAATATGTTAAATCATTGTAGTAAATTAAAATATTATAGTTATGAAAATCGTTAATTATGATGCAGACAAGAATTTTGTTGATAAAATTTGGGCTAGCAAAATACCATTTCCGAGATATGTCAAGGGGGTTTTAGAAACATTAGAGAGAACATTCTATAGAGGATTTAATGATTACCAAGATATTTCTAAACAAAATTTTTCTCCTTCGCCTGTCAGGAAGTTTGAATGTGGTAGGTATGAAAACTTAGCAGTTTTGTTGCATGCTATTCCTATTTATCTGCGTAATGATGGTACAAGACCTATAGAATATCAGGGACAATATGAAGAGATTCGCATTGTAGATTTATTAGGAGCGTATATTTCTCGTGGACCTCGTAAGAAGACCCCTTATATTGAATTGTATTTGAGAGAAATTTATAGTGCGGCTGAAGAATTCTACGAAAAGTATAAAAATAAAAACTGGTTCGATAGGAAGCCATCAGTAATATCGGGTTTTAAATATCTTTTAACCAAAGTCCTAATTCACGAATTGGCTCACGCAGCACTTGATATATTTAATTTGGAAGATACCCCTTTGTCAGATAAGTTATCTACTTGTCCAGAATTTCGCAAGTGGCGTGAAGAATCAATGGCAAATGCCGTGGCGCTTCGAATAATAAAAGATTTTAGCGAAGATACAAGCACAGCTCCAGACAAGAAAACATTCTATGAGTATGCCAAGAAGTTTATGCAGGAAATGCAACCTGAAGAATATGCACTTGGTGTATTGATGGAAGACTTTGATGCTGACGATTTTAATAGCGTCTTTGAAGCAAAAATAAAAGGTGTTGATCCTATGTTACAACAAGAATGGCTGGATTATGCCCAAGGTACTCCTAATTGGGATGGCTTGAAAGCATTGAACGAGAAGATTAATAGTACGTTTCTAACCAAGAAGTAGGCATCTTTCACCCTAATTAAAGATTATCATGCCTGGATTAGGAAATTTGCAAAAAATCGAAAAAATAACAAAATATAAACTTTTTTCGAGATGCTGACAAGTTTTAGCAGTTTGATGTAGTAATTTTGCAGCCGATTTAAGTTATTAATGTTGAACAATATCAAAATCACGCTTTATGGCAGAAACCAATCGAATTGAATACAAACGTGAGTTGACTTCCGAAATGGATATTGAAAAGGAAGTTGTGGCTTTTCTCAACTATCGTGAAGGCGGCTTCATCTATATTGGCATAGATGATTCTGGCAATGTAGTTGGCGTGCCAGATGTCGATGATTGTATGTTGCGCCTCAGAGGCAGACTGAAAAATAACATTTCGCCATCAGCGATGGGTTTGTTTGATATTGTGTCCGAAAGTCGTGAAGGTAAAACTGTTGTTAAAGTAACAGTTGCCAGTGGCTCAGAGAAGCCATATTTCAAAACAAAGTATGGTATGACACCTAAAGGCGCTTTCCTGCGTGTGGGTACATCTGCTGAACCCATGACGCAAGATCAGATAGACCGATTATTCTCAATGCGTACACGCAACTCCATCGGCAAGATTACATCTAATCGACAAGACCTCAGTTTTGAACAATTGCGTATCTACTACGATGAACATGGCAAACGCCTCAATGATAACTTCAAACGCAGTTTAGAACTCACTACCGAAGAAGGTAAACTCAATTATGTGGCATATCTCTTGGCGGATGAAAATGGTAATTCAATCAAGGTTGCCAAATACTCTAGTTTGGACCGATGCGACTTGATCGAGAACAACGAGTATGGTTATTGCTCTTTGATTAAAGCCACTAAGAGCGTGCTTGCTAAATTGGAGATTGAGAATAAAACAGCAGCAAGGATTACTCCTGTAGAGCGTGTTGAAACGCCCATGTGGAATCGCGTTGCACTTCGCGAGGCGGTTATCAATGCGATTGTACACAATGACTATTCGTTTGAAGTTCCGCCTAAGTTTGAGATCTTCCCCGACCGTTTGGAGATCACTTCTGCGGGGCGCTTACCTGAATCGATGAGCAAGGAGGAGTTCTTTAGTGGCATCTCTATTCCTCGCAACAAAGAACTGATGCGTATCTATCGCGATTTAGAGCTGGTAGAGTCTTTAGGTTCTGGCATCCCACGCATTATGCAGGCGTATGGCGAAGATAGTTTCCGTTTTACGGCTAATTTCATCCGCATTACATTGCCTATTAATCCTCTATTCTTATCTCAACTGGGTGCCGAAAACGAGCAAGACCATGCAAGTGACCATGCAAGTGACCATGCAAGTGACCATGCAAGTGATAAAGTAAGCAGATTACTTGTTTCTCTTGATGGAGATTTGGATCGTTCTCAGTTACAGGATCTGTTGGGTATCAAGAATCGTGATTACTTTAGGATAGAGTATTTGAAACCAGCAATTGAAGATGGTTTTGTTGAATTAACAATTCCCGATAAACCAAATAGTCAATATCAAAAATACCGCCTCACAGCAAAGGGTTTGCAGTTGAAGGAATTGCTCGAAAAGAACAAGTAAGTTGTATATGTCAGAAAAATGTTGTAACTTTGCACCCGTATAAATTCACTATGCCTATCGGCATTAACTCAACAGATAAAAATCTATGGCTAACATCTTTCAAGGTATGTCTTTGGATGCGCAATGTGTCTGCGCATGGGATGAACAACTGCGCTCTTCTGAATGGGTGGACACCGATGTGTTCGCTGAGATATTTGATTTCCAGAATATCTCATACGAGAAGCAAGAAAGCTATAAGAGAGCTATCAAAAATGCGAAGCAGAATATCATCGATGCTTTAGCGCAGCAAGGTATGAGTTTGCGAGAGCAACGCAGCCCAAAAGACCGCCGCAAAATCCTAACCGCTTATCCTGATTACAACAAAGACCCGCTGCACAACTTGCGTATAATGGCAGTCATTGACAATGCAATGAGTTGCTCTCGTGCTATTCGCTTAACCTATTCGCCATCTTATCGCGATTCCAAAGAGCATATCTTTCATCCTCAATATATGCGTGTGTACAACGGACGCCAGTTTGTGTATGGAATATATGAGAATAAAGAGGAAAACAAGGGCCTGCCCTTCGTAGCCCTACCTTTCGATCGTATCGAAGATGCAAGCCTGACAAGAGAGGTAGATTACCGACGAGGCGACACGGAATACTACGAGCAACAGATGCGTGATATCATGGGAGCGTCACCTAACTTTAAAGACCCTCGTGTCCTTGATATCGTTCTGCGCACGCACAACCAGACTATCCACAAACTCCTCCTCACCAAGCCCTACCACCATAGCATCCGTGAGGTCAGACCATTTACCGACGAACTACCTGGCATAGCCCCAGCGCAACCAGGCGAACTGACCATACATGTGCAGCACACGCGCGAACTCGATAACTGGATACTGCACTACGGAGCAGGTATAGAAGTCATTAGTCCAAAAGAGTTACGTGCGCACATCGCGCATATTATAGACGATATGAATATGCGCTACAAGAAATAGGTCTCACGATTTGTGGGACCTATTCTTTTCCCAAATAATTTTGCCATATCAAAAAGAAGCACTACCTTTGCACCAGATTTCTGATTCGCGTAATCAATCACATGATTAGAAGAAAGAAAACTATAAGGAAAATTTATTGTTTAACCTCCTAAAATTATGAACAACATGATGGAGATCAAATGCCCAAAGTGCGGCACAATGTTTACAGTTGATAAGGCTGACTACGCAGACATCGTTAGCCAAGTGAAGAACCAAGAGTTTGCAGCTGAGGTTGCAAAACGCGAAGAAGAACTTCGTGCGCAGTACGCCACACGCGAGCAACTTGCCAAACAACAAGCCGAGATGCAACTCCAACAATCGCTTGCCGCTAAGGCTTCCGAAATCGAGAAGCAAAACAGCGAGATCAATGTGCTTAAAGCGCAATTAGCTTCTATCGCACAAACTAAAGAGGCTGAGAAACAAGCAGCTCTCCTCGCTGAGAAGCAATGCCTACAAGAGTTGCTTCTTAACAAAGAGGCCGAGATTGCTCGCCTCAAAGCTGACATGCAAAAGCAATTAGGCGATTTGCAAAATGCTGCTCAATTGCAAGCCAAGCAAGCAGAGTTGAATATCAAACAACTCAACGACGAGCATCGAATCTTGCTTGAAGCGAAGCAAAAAGAAGTGGAGTTCTACAAAGATCTCAAGACCCGTATGTCCACTAAGATGCTTGGCGAGACACTCGAGCAACACTGCGCCATTCTCTTCGAGCAAAACTTGCGCCCTATGATGCCTACCGCATACTTCGAGAAAGACAACGACACTACTCAAGGTACTAAAGGCGACTTTATCTTCCGCGACAAAGTGGGCGAGCAAGAGTATATCTCCATTATGTTCGAGATGAAGAACGAGGCGGACACAACGGCTACCAAGCATCGCAACGAGGATTTCTTCAAGAAGCTTGATGACGACCGCCGCAAGAAGGGTTGCGAGTATGCTGTGCTGGTATCTATGCTCGAACCAGAGAGCGAACTCTACAACCAAGGTATTGTGGATGTGTCCCACAAGTATCCTAAGATGTTTGTTGTTCGTCCACAACAATTCATCACCATCATCACGCTCTTGGTCAATGCCAACAAGAAGAGCATCGAACTCCAAAACGAATTGGCGCTTGCCAAAAGTCAGTCTGTCGATGTGACTAACTTCGAGAACCAACTCATGGACTTCAAAGAGAAGTTCGGCAACAACTACCGCCTTGCGAGCGAGAAGTTTGCTAAAGCCATTGATGAGATCGATAAGACCATCGCACACCTCATCAAGACCAAAGAGGCGTTGTTGAGCTCTGAGAACAACTTGCGTTTGGCCAATGACAAAGCCACTGCACTGACGGTCAAAAAATTGACCAAAGGCAATCCTACGATGACGAAACTCTTCGCGGAGGCCAAAGTTGTCACCGAGGACGCTCAAATCGTTACCGACGAAGAGTAACATTCACCATCCGAGCTGCAAGATGGTACACCCCGTACCATCTTGCAAAAGCCCTCATACAACTCCTTGGAAGAATAATATTTTAACAACAAGAAACCTCTCGATATATAGGCAATCGTATCTGAAAAATGTATATTTCAAAATCAAGATTCATAAACTGGACACGTTGTCCTATGTATTTCGCGATGGAGTTGAAACACAACCCAACAGCTAAAGACGATATTGAAGTAGAACGCGAACGCCGCGAAGAAATTTTGGGAGAGTTGGCAGAAAGTTTGAAGGAGTCTAATATGGGGGATGCAGGATTCTCTGATGAGGAAGACGAGCAATTTGACAACGCGCCGTCTCCAGAACTTGAGGCTCTGCTACCGTATTACAGCCAAGTAGAGGATGAGGCATTGAAGGTTGCCAAGAAGTATTTCGGTGGTACCTTTCAAACCCAAAAACTCTTTGAATACGAGCTTCATGGTCACACCTATCGTTGCTATGTGGATATCTACAACGAGAACGAGAACGAAATCAACATCATCGAGGTGAAGGCCACTACCAATAGAAAGTATCTTTATTGGATAAAATATAAAGGTGATAAAAAAGAGAATAAAGGGCTGTTTTTCAGAAATACAAATGCTACGAAAGGTAGAATTACCTATCCGCTATTTGTCAAAAAGGGGAATTTTTGGCATTTGAATACGGCTGATACTACCGTGAGCGATGTGGCATTTGAAACCTTTACAAATAAAAAGGCGGAATTGCTCAATCGTCAAAGTAAAGTTGGTAAGTATCCACACGATCTTGCTTTCCAACGTTTCGTCATCGAACACGCACTGCGTAAGGCAGGTGACAATCGCCCTGTAAACTACTATCTTGCCGTGCTCAATAGCGAGTATGTGTACGATGGTGCTATGGACGAAAATGGCCAGTGTGTATATGATAATGTAGATGGTCAGGAGATGATCACATTCCTTAACTTGAATACGATCACTGAAGAGTATCAGGCGAAAATATTAGAGGAGATTGCCTACCTAGAAAGCTACATTTCCACTCCACACGATGTGACCAAGAAAGTTGAACTCGGCAAGCATTGTGCTTGGGGTGAGAACACGGAATGTATCTTCTGGAGCCATTGTTTCCAAAAGCTTCGTGGTGTACCAGACACCAATTCGGCAAACAAGTATCTGAACAGCGACCAAAGTTTCAAGGTTTGGGGAATCAAGGGCAAGTACCAACTGATTAACGAGGGATATTACAAACTTGACGATGTTCCATTGGAATGGTTGAAAAATAAGAAGCATCTCATTCAACGTGATTGCTACGACAACGGCACGGAGTATGTTGATGAAGAAAAGATGAAGTATTGGTTTGACCAACTTGAATATCCGATTTACCACTTTGACTTTGAGGGATTTCCTTGTCCATTACCACGTTTCAAAGGAGAAAAACCATATACACAATCGGTTTTCGAATTCTCTTTGCATATTGAGCGTGCGCCAGGTGTTTGTGACAAGGAAAAGGACAATTTTATATTCCTTAGCAAAGAGTTCCATACCGATGAACGCAAAGAGTTGGCCAAAGCCATCGTCGATCATTTTGAGTACTACGAGGATGGCTCTCTCAAAGGCACCATGCTTGCCCAGTTTACGGCATACGAGAAAGGTCGCCTTGAAGAATTAGCTGCTCTATACCCTGAATATAGCGCTAAACTGTTAGCCATCAGAGACCAGTCGGCGGATGTGTTGCATCTGTTGAAAAACAACGAAATGTACGAGGAAATGTACGAGAAAAAGTACGGCACGGAAGAGTACAAGAAAATGAAGAAGGGAATGTGCACGGAAATAGAGAATGTCGATGTTTTCAACTATTACCACAAAGATCTTAGCGGCAGCTACTCCATCAAAAAAACACTTCCTGTTCTTGTGCCATCGCTCACCTATAAGGGCATGGATGTGGGCAATGGTGTACAAGCATATATTGCTTACATCAACTATGATTCCGACCAGCCCACATTCAATACGCTGAAAACCAAAACCGAGCGTAGGGAAGCCCTAAAACGCTACTGCCAACAGGACACTTGGGCGATGGTGGAGATATTGAGAGCGGTAAGAGAGAAAATTAAATAAGGTCACTTCTATAGTGATTGTTGTGTACTAAATGTTTTAAACTTATGATAACTATGAAAAACTTTTTTCAATTCCTCAAGGACAGATTCGAGAAAGCACTGGCTTACTGGATTCTCACACATCAGGACTTAATATGTGCCTGTATAAAAATCTATTGCAGAACTCTCGTTTATATAAAAATGGGACTCTACTGCCTAACACTCCCTTACCAATTTGTCAAGCTTGTCGCACAAAACATGAAAAAAGCCTCTGAATAAATTTGGGGATTTATATACTTGGTGACACTTACATGATATTCCTTGAGCGCGGCAGGGAGTTGATTGCCGCGCAAGTTGTTGGATTAAGTTGTTTAAGTTGTTGATTAAAATAATTCTTGTTGTTTTTAGTTGTAGTGTCAACATGTATATAGTTCCCTAATAAAAACAAACAATTATGAGAGGATGTTTTTCATATGTAATCAGCATAGCAGCAATAGCCCTTCTGATATGTCTAGTATGTTGGATCTTCGCAACGGACTTTCTGATATTTGACATATTGCTGACGCTTGGTTTGATAGCACTACATGTCGTAGTTGCATTAGTCATAATTGTGATTGTTATTTGGGTTATTAAAGAATTTTTTGGATAAAAAAATAATTATATGTTAGCAAATTACTTAGAAATAGTTAAGCAGGTAGCTCAAAACCTAGAACCGATAATCGAAAAGATAGACAGTTTAGAATTCTGTCCGTGGTCTTGGGACGAGAGTTATCATTTACTCCGTGAATTGGCAACGGCAGTGGAGCAGATTAAAAATCTCAATGAACAGCTGGAATCTATATTTGATGATGAGACTTTCTGCGATGATATGCAGAATAAGGCCTTTGTTGAGAATCTTGACGAAGTCTACTATTGCTTTGACGCATTTTCTTGCCACTTTATTAGGTTAGAAAGTCTTGTTTTAGAAGAAGGTCCTAAGGACTATTACGAAACAGATTACGATTATCTGTCCGCTCAATTGAAAAAAGCAAAACAACATCTGGAACAAATCCTAACCCAAATTTAAGTTAATAAACTACAACAATTATGAAAGAAGAAATTATCAATGGTATCAATTACCGTCTCAACGGTTGGACAAAGACCGCAGAGGTTATCAAAAAGAGTGGAGGCTATGAGGGTGATATAGTTATCCCTGAGACTGTAGTATTTAACGAACGCACCTATCGCGTGACGAGTATTGGAAAGGAGGCTTTCGCATTTTGCTATCCTCTGACCTCTATCACTATCCCCGATAGTGTTAAGAGTATTGGATGGAAGGCTTTCTTAGATTGCAACCCCC
>JAFYSB010000002.1 GCA_017546705.1 Paludibacteraceae bacterium | reverse complement strand
TCTCGGGATATTCTGATATAGCTATCGGTACGGCTAAATTGTTTGGTATCAAACTGATGCGCAACTTCAATGTGCCATACTTCTCTCGCGATATAGCCGAGTTCTGGCGTCGTTGGCATATCTCGCTAACTACCTGGTTCCGTGATTATGTCTATATCCCACTCGGAGGCTCACGTCCAGACATTTCAAAACCTCATCGCCTTTTCGCTTCATCGCCTGCTGCATACACAAAGTGTATCGCAGTCCGAAATACATTTATAATCTTCTTGCTATCGGGTTTCTGGCACGGAGCCAATTGGACATTCTTATTGTGGGGAGCATATCACGCTTTATTATTTGTGCCATTGCTCTTAATGAACAAGAATCGCCGCTATCGCGATACAGTCGCAACTACCACCTTGCCCGATGGCACTACGAAAACGAAACTCTTTCCATCACTCAAAGAATCTCTCCAAATGCTCGTAACCTTTGTGTTAGTAGTCTTTGGTTGGATAATCTTCCGCGCAGAATCTATTTCGCAAATTGGCGAATACATCTCTCAAATGTGCAGTAGCACTTTATTTACAATCCCACAACATGCAGGAATACACGCCTTGTTCCTTAATATGGCATTGTTGGTTGGGGGAGAATGGATTAGTCGCAACAAACAACATGGATTATCTTTGGAGAAAGTACCAACAACTATGAGGTATATTGTATATTTAGTATTTGCATTTATCTTAATTGCTTTTGGTGGACAAACAGTTAATTTTATATACTTTCAGTTCTGATGAAACGATTTATTATTAAAGCTATCGCGTTTTTTACAATCCTACTTGGATTAGCATGGGGATTGGATTATATAATAAGTAAAGGATTGCTTGAAATGGAAGACCATCGCTTTATGTCATGGAGTGAGATGCAAAAAGGAGATATAAATGCTGATATTGTGATAATGGGCAATTCACGTGGATTTTCTCATTTTGAGCCATGGACAATAGACTCAATTTGCAATACTACATCATATTGTTTAGGATTGGGAGGATATTCTATTACTGTTCAAGACCTGAAGTATCATTATTATCGCTTGTATAACAAGAAGCCAAAATATATTATACAACAAGTTGATTATTATACACTTCGTAATGATTCTGCTCCTCATCAACATGAATCCGAACAGTACCTACCTATGATATACGACTCTCGAATCCATGATGAGTTTTTACGGGTGGGGTATACTAATTTAGACATATATTGCCCATTGTATCGATATTGGGGATATCAAATGGTAATTAAAAATGGTTTGTTGGAGTTTTTGGGAGTAAAGCATTATGTGCGTGATCCATCTAGACGTGGACATCATTACGAGAAAGGAGAATGGGACGGAAGCGAACTCGCAAGGATGGACACGATTCATGCACAATTTAACCTCAAAGGGAAAGCCTATTTCGAACAATATATGAGAGAACGTGCAGAAGAGGGCATTAAAGTGATTCTAGTAAATTCGCCAACATATATAGGAGCAAACAATAAGACAACGGGATTAGATAAAGTCAATACGTACTTTGATAGTATTGCTTCTGTATACAATACTGTTTATTGGAATTACAACGAAGGCTATGAGATGTGCAATGATACGGCTAATTTTTGTGTATCTGTACATATGAATCCGCAAGCAACTCATCAATTTAGTATTGACTTTGCTAATGATCTGAAAGCATATATTGATTCAGTTAGCATATTCGAATAATTTCCAAGTAGGAAAGACTTTAGTATATAGAAATCCGCTACCCTTGCGCTACCTTTGCGCTAGAGGAAGCAATTCCAATCCTATACCAAAGGTATACTAAGGGTATACAAAAGGCAGGTAATTTCTTCGGCACAATCTTCGGCACAAAACCCCTTCCGCGCCGAAGATTTTTGCAGCATTATTATAGAGACACGTTTATAGAAAGCCACAGAAAGCCCACAGATCTCCCACAGATCTCCTATCATGGTCGCCTAATCTGCAGGTGACTTTATATATCTTGTAAAACACAAAAATCGGGGATTTCTGACAAAAACACAAAAAACATTTGCACAAACCAAATAAAATCACTACCTTCGAACATCTGCCTGCCTGCGGCATTCCCTCGTAGCTACTTTCGCATCATGCAGCCCATACTCCAGTTCGCTCACATTATTTCAAAAAACGGTTAACACCTCGTTGTAATACTATTCCACTTGCTCCGTCGTGAGTACACTCCCACAGTGTAAGTGGAATTGTATTGCAGATAGAAAAATCTATCTTTTTTGAAAATAATCCTCGCTTTACTTGCGTATGTGCATTTTTTGTTGTACCTTTGCAGCAGAATTGTTATGTTTTTTGCGTAATAATCTTGACAATAAAACAAAATACCTATTGACAAATGTCGCTCAAAGTTATTGATATTATTGAGAATCGCATAAACAAAATGCGCGCTGGGTACATCTTCACATCGTCAGACTTTTATGACCTTGTGAGCGAGCCTACTATGGTAAGTCGTGCATTGCGGAAACTAATCCAATCGGGTAAAATCTGCAAATATGCGAAGGGACGATTCTACAAGCCTCAACAATCCATTTTTGGTACATTGCCCCCATCAGAGGGGTGGATTGTGCAAGATTATTTGATGGATGGTAAACGCATTATAGGGTACTTAACAGGTCAATATGTTTACTCCAAACTTGGCTTATCCACACAAATATCATCCGCCTATACAATAGGTAGTAATACATATCGACGTACTATCCAACGCAACGGCATTAAGATTCGTTTTGTATTACAACCAAACACAATTACGCGTGATAATATCCCACTCCTGCAAATATTAGACACCATTCGATTTATACGCAAGATACCTGCATGTACCCCAAAGGAAGCATGCGCTCTTTTACGTCTTATCATCTGCAAGAAAACAGCTGACGAGCGTAAACAAATAGCTTCTTTAGCAATAGCATACACAGACTATGTTCGTGCTATTGTAGGTGCAATACTTGATGAAACAAACACCGATACCGAGCCACTTTATCGTTCGCTCAATCCTGCAAGTACGTATAAGATTGGTTTGAATGAAAGCGATTTACCTAATTGTAAAAAATGGAGAATTAAATGATACTACACGAGGACAAGAAAAAATTCCACAGTGCTATCCAAATGGCAGCTGCAGCGCTAAAGATTAAGCCTCATTTTGTAGAGAAAGATTATTGGATTTGCAGAAGTTTGCAGCAGATGGTGCGCTCAGACGCATCACATCATGCTATCTTCAAAGGTGGAACAAGTCTTACCAAAGCATACAATATCGGAGCTCGCTTTTCCGAAGATATTGATGTGGCTATTGCAGATGCACATCTGATGTCGGGCAATCAACTCAAAACTACGATTCGCCGTACTGCACATAGTATGACCGATGGGCTAGTGGAAGTAGTAAAGCCTAATTATACGAGCAAAGGGTCGCATTATCACAAAGCATACTACGCCTATCCAACCATATCGGATATCCCTACTACGAGTGCAGTTCGCTCGGGTGAATTGTTACTCGAGATCAACTCCTTTGCTAATCCATATCCCTGGGAGATGCGTACTATTTGTTGCTTTATTACGGAATTTATGCTATTGAGTGGCAATGATGTGTTTGTGGAGCAGTTTGATATGGCTGATATAGAGGTACCCGTACTAGATTGCCGTCGCACTCTCACGGAGAAATTGGTTTCGCTTATGCGTTGTTCTTTGGCGGATGACTATTTACCTCAAATGACTGCTAAGATACGACATTTCTATGATTTGTATTATCTGCTGCATGATGAAGCATGTCAAGCGTATATCCATTCCGATGAGTTCCGTGCAGATTTTCAATCATTGTTAGAGCATGATAGACAGAGCTTTAGCAAACCAGATGGTTGGCAAACTCGTCCATTGAACCAATCGCCGCTAATCGTTGATTTGCATGCTACATGGCAATTGCTACAGCCTACTTATCTCAATGAATTACCAGACCTCGCTTATCGTGATATCCCATCTGTAGATGCAGTAGAAGATAGTATTGCCACATTGCTCTCGTTGATAGTGTTTGAATAGATTATTATACCTAAATAAAAGGAATATTTGAATATTTGAAAATAAATCCGCTCATCACAAATATAGCATATTTCTTGCTCATATCAAAAAAAAGCAGTAACTTTGCACGCAAAGTTGATGATAAAGAGTAAATCTCATCACTAACCACTAAAATATTGAACAATTCTATAAAATAGTACCTAATATGAAATCATTCTTTCATGTACAAGATATCGGCGACTTGAACCTCGCACTCGAGGAAGCTCGCCAAGTCAAAGCCACTCCATACGCGTGGAAGCATCTGGGCGAGAACAAGACCATCATGCTCGTGTTCTTCAACTCCTCTCTCCGCACCCGCCTCTCTTCACAGAAGGCAGCCCTCAACCTCGGTATGTCGCCTATCGTGCTCAATATAGGACAAGATAGTTGGCAACTCGAAACCGAGCTCGGCGTGATCATGGACGGAGGCAAGAGCGAGCACTTACGTGAGGCTATCCCTGTCATGGCTAGCTACTGCGACATCATCGGCGTGCGCTCTTTTGCTGGATTGACCGACCGCGAGTATGACTACCAAGAGGCTGTCCTTCAGCAGTTCGTTCAGTACTCTGGCAAGCCAGTTATCTCGCTTGAGTCTGCTACCGTGCACCCTTGCCAAGCGTTTGCAGACCTTATCACGATAGATGAGTATAAGGAAACCAAACGACCAAAGGTCGTTCTCACTTGGGCACCTCACCCTAAGGCTTTGCCACAAGCCGTGCCTAACTCTTTTGCCGAGTGGATGAACGCTGCGGATGTGGACTTCGTGATTACCCATCCTCATGGCTACGAGCTTGACCCACGCTTTGCGGGTAACGCTAGAGTGGAGTATGACCAGATGAAGGCTCTCGAGGGCGCAGACTTTGTCTATGCTAAGAACTGGTCATGCCCTGGCGTGACAGAGCCTGAGAACTATGGTAAGATCCTTTGTGACGACCGTAGTTGGATGGTGGACGAGGCACATATGGCGGTAACCAACAATGCACGTTTCATGCACTGTCTGCCTGTTCGCCGCAATGTGATTGTGAGCGATGGTGTGATAGACTCTGAGCGTTCTATCGTCATTCCTGAGGCTGCAAACCGTGTAACCAGCATCCAAGTGGTAATGAAACGTATGTTGGAAGATATAAACGGTTAGGCGGTGATACGGTTAGACGGTTAAGTGGTTAGACGGACCGGCAAAGTCCTAACCGACAAAGGAATAACCGACAAAAAAAACATGATCCAAGTAATCAAAATAGGTGGTGGTATATTGGAGAACGAGGCATCTCGTGAGATGTTTCTTCGCCAGTTTGCTGCCGTAGAGGGACCTAAGGTCCTCGTGCATGGTGGTGGCCGATTGGCTACTACTATGGCGGAGCGTTTGGGCGTCAAGACCCAGATGATTGACGGTCGCCGTGTGACCGACAAAGAGACCCTTGATATTGTAACAATGGTCTATGGCGGATTGGTCAACAAGCAACTTGTGGCCTCTCTTCATACCCGTGGCGTTAATGCTATTGGTCTCACAGGTGCTGATGGCGGATGGATGAAGGCCGTCAAACGCCCCATCAAGAACGGAATAGACTACGGTTTTGTAGGGGATGTTACGCAGGTCAATGGTGCTTTTCTTCGTATGCTGGTGGATAATGGCTATGTGCCTGTTATTGCGCCACTTACGTATTCTCAGGAGGGCTTTTTGCTTAATACGAATGCCGATACTATTGCTTCTTCTACAGCCACTTCGCTTGCGCCAGAGGTGCAACTGACTTTCTGCTTCGAGAAGGCAGGTGTGTTGCGTGATGCCGATGACGAGTCAACGCTCATCCCACGTATTACTCGTGAGTCGTACAAGCAATTGTTGGCTGACGGCATCGTGTCGGGTGGTATGATACCTAAGATAGATAACGCCTTTGCAGCTATTGAGCACGGCGTACAATCCGTACGCATCACCCATGCCAATAACCTGCAAGGGGGAACAATAATAATAGAATAAAGAACCAAGAACCAGGAACCAAGACATATCAGTAGCGACTATACAGACGAAAGTAATAAGTCTTAGCTCCTTGTTCCTTATTCCTTGCTCTAAATATGGACACCAAATACATCACATTACTCCAACGTCTCATCCAGACCCCATCTATCTCGGGGCAGGAGGATGCTGTGTGCACCATGCTTCAGGAGTGGATGACCGCTGAGGGTTGCACTCCTCATCGCATAGGCAACAACCTCTGGGCTGAGTGCGGACAAGGCGAGACTATCCTGCTCAATGCGCATATCGATACCGTCAAACCAGCGGCATCTTACACCCGTGACCCTTTTGGTGGCGAGTGTGATGGTACGACTATTTACGGATTGGGTGCGAATGATGACGGTGGCAGTGTGATAGCTATGCTCGCAGTCTTTTTGGAGCTTTTTCATGCTCCATTGCCGGGCAAACGCGTAGTCCTTGCTCTCACGGCAGAAGAGGAGAACAGCGGCAGAAACGGCATCGAATTGGTTTTGCCTGAGATCGGAACGATAGACTATGCCATCGTGGGCGAACCCACTTCGCTTAAGATGGCGGTAGCCGAACGTGGACTGATGGTACTCGATGCCGTGGCTCATGGCAAGGCAGGACATGCTGCACGTGAGGAGGGAGTGAATGCATTGTACATTGCGTTGGATGACATACAAACCTTGCGCAATTACGAGTTTGAGAAGGTGTCGCCATTCTTGGGAAAGGTGAAGATGACCACTACAATGATCGAGGCAGGTACACAGCATAATGTAGTACCTGATACATGTAAATTCGTAGTGGATATTCGTTCCAATGGGCTGTACTCGAACGAAGAGATACATGCTTTATTACAACCATTGGTGCAATCGACATTGACTCCTCGCTCTACACGACTCAATGCTACATCTACACCCATTGAGACTGCTATTGTTCAACGTGCAAAAGCATTGGGCATCCCACTCTATGGCTCGCCTACGCTGAGCAACATGGCATTGCTATCTTGCCCAAAAGTAAAATTCGGACCAGGCGACTCCGCCCGCTCACATACCGCAGACGAATATATCCACATTGACGAAATTCAGCAAGCAATCACATTGCTAAAGAAACTCTTAATTCAAAATTCCTAATTCAAAATTATACATGAAACTCTGGGACAAAGGTTACAAGATTGACGACGCTATTGAGCGTTTTACCGTTGGTAAAGACAAAGAGTTGGACTTATTGCTGGCTCCGTACGATATTCTCGGCACCATGGCGCATGTCACTATGCTTGAGCATGTAGGTTTGCTCTCCAAAGAGGACTTAGACGTTCTCCTTCCTGCTTTGCGCGAACTCTACGCCGAAGCCGCTGCTGGCAACTTCGTCATTGAGGAGGGTATCGAAGATGTGCACTCGCAAGTCGAACTCATGCTCACCCGTCGCCTTGGCGAGGTGGGCAAGAAAGTGCATACCGGCCGCTCACGCAATGACCAAGTGCTGGTGGATCTCAAGCTTTTCACTCGTGCCGAGATCGAGAAGACTATGAAACTCGTGGAGCGTCTCTTTGAGGTGCTACAAATGCGCAGCGAGGCAACCAAGAACATTCTCATGCCGGGCTATACCCATTTGCAAGTGGCTATGCCATCGTCTTTCGGACTATGGTTAGGCGCTTATGCAGAGGCCTTGACCGATGATATGCGTCTGCTGGTGGCTGCTTATGAGCAAGCTAACCTCAATCCGCTAGGTTCGGCTGCGGGCTATGGTTCGTCGGCTCCGCTCAACCGCACGATGACAACGCAGTTGTTGGGCTTCGCAGACTTGGACTACAATGCCATTTATGCGCAAATGAACCGCGGACGCATGGAACGCACCGTAGCTTTTGCTTATTCAGCAGTGGCAGAGACATTGGGTCGTCTGGCGATGGACTGCTGTATGTTCAATTCGCAGAACTTCGGTTTTATCAAACTGCCAGATACCATGACTACGGGTTCAAGCATCATGCCACACAAGAAGAACCCCGATGTCTTCGAACTCATTCGCGCGCATGCCAACCGCCTATGCGCATTGCCAGATACGATTCGCCATATAACAACCAATCTACCTGTAGGTTATTTCCGTGATATGCAACTGATAAAGGAAGTCTATTTCCCATTGTTTGAAGAAATGAATAGTTTGTTGGAGATCACCACCTATGCTGTGGAGAATATGGAGATGAAGGAGGATGTGATGTCCAATCCGCTATATGCGCCTGCGTTCTCAGTGGAAGAAGTCAATCGTCGTGCGGCGAATGGTGTAGCGTTCCGCGATGCGTATCGCCAAGTGGCAGATGAGATCACCAACGGCACTTTCCAGCACGAAGCAACGGTAGAGGAAACGCTCGCGCACTATACCCACGAGGGTTCGATTGGCAACTTGTGCAACGAACAAATCAAAGCAAAGATGGAAGCAATTATGCAATCCATATCGCTAAATACAGTTCATCATGCGATTGATCTGCTCTTAAATCACTAACAGTGGCCTTATCTAGCCCATAAACTTAACCATAAAATAACCCCATGTTATACGACTTCAGTTACCAGAATCCTACGAGGATTCATTTTGGCAAGAATGCCATCAATAAGCTCGCTAACGAACTTAAAGCTTACGGAGAGAATATCCTACTCGTCTATGGCAAAGCATCCATCAAAAAGATTGGTCTGTACGACCAAGTCATCCATATCCTGCAAGCCGAAGGTAAGCATGTCGTCGAACTGGCAGGCATCAATGCTAATCCTCGCTACACCCAACTATTGGAAGGCGCTCGCCTGGTGCGTGAGCATAAAATAGACCTTATTTTGGCGGTCGGCGGTGGTTCGGTCATCGACTGTGCCAAGGGTATCGCTTGCGGTGCGTACGCTGAAGGCGATGTATGGCAACGCTACTACGTGAACCAAGAACGTGTGAACAACCCTGTAGTGCCTGTAGCTAGTATCCTCACCATGGCGGGCACAGGTAGCGAGATGAACGGTGGTTCTGTTATCACCAACGATGAGACCAAAGAAAAGATTGGTCGCGTATATCCATTGGAAATAGCTAGTCCTAAGTTCTCTATCTTGAACCCCGAATACACCTACTCGGTGCCTAAGTATCAGATGATTAGCGGTATCTTCGATGTCTTCTCTCACCTGATGGAACAATACTTCTCAGGCAATGATGATTGCACGAGCGACTACCTCTTAGAAGGCCTTATGCTCTCACTTATCTCCGCTTCGCGCAAGGCGATTGTTAATCAAGAGGACTATGAGGCACGCAGCAATATCATGTGGTGTGCTACCATGGGTCTCAACAAGATCCTTGGCCTCAGCAAAACCCAAGACTGGGAAGTGCATATGATTGAGCACCAATTGGGTGCGTACACCGATTGCGCACATGGTATAGGACTTGCTATCATATCACCAGCGTACTACCGCTATATCTTCCGCAACGGCTTGCATAAGTTTGTGCGCTATGCCAAAGTGGTTTGGGGCGTAGAAGATAAGGGACAAGGTGACGAGGCTATTGCATTGGAGGGTATCAACCGTCTAGAAGCATTCATTGCCGAATTGGGCATCCCTGCTACCTTGCGCGAAGTAGGTGCCACAGAAGAGATGCTACCACTTATCGCCAACTCCACCATCCCTGGTGGCGGTTACAAACAACTCAACGTAGAGGATATCTTGGCAATCCTCAAAGCCTGCTATTAATCTGCCCGTAACATACAACAACAATGCACAAGCCCAAAAGCTTGTGCATTGTTTCTCTAAACACTAAATTGTAGATTAGAAACTATACATTTATCTGTTGCTCAAGAGCCTGCCATAGCGTGTCATCGGGTACGGGAGCTGTGATAGAAATAGGCTGTTTGCTCACAGGATGGACAAACTCTATCTTGCGAGCGTGTAATGAGATACCACCATCAGGATTACTGCGCTTAGCTCCGTATTTCAAGTCGCCTTTGATTGGTAATCCTAGCGCCGCCAATTGACAACGAATCTGATGATGACGCCCTGTCTCTAGATTGATTTCCAGCAATGTATATCGATCGCTTTGCGCAATCGCTTTATAACTTAGCACGGCACGTTTCGCATCCTTAGTACCCGCTTTAACTACAAAGGATTTGTTTTGCTTCTCATTGCGCCAAAGGTAATGTTCAAGGCGATGAGGCGATGAGGCAATGAGGCTATTAGGCGCGGTCTGCACTATCGCCCAATACGTTTTGCGTATCAGCTCATGCGATTGAAACATAGCGTTTAAGCGCGTTAATGCTTTGCTAGTCCGCGCAAAGAGCACCACGCCCGTAGTGGGACGATCAAGGCGGTGGGTAACCCCTAGGAACACCTCACCAGGTTTCTGGTATTTCTCCTTGATATACGCCTTCACTATCTCAGAGAGCGGTGTATCTCCCGTCTTATCGCCCTGCACAATCTCGTGACAGGTCTTGCTAACAGCAATTATATGATTATCTTCGTATAATACTTGCATTTGAGTGTTTAGTGATTAGTGTTTAGTGAACGCTTCGCTACTGTTTAGTGTTTAGTGAACGTTGATGAGAATAGCTTCCACCTCACGCAAGGGTATCATCACAAAATCTCGCTCCTGCATTCGTGGATGTGGCAACATAAGCCTCTCGTCTGATCGCCTAATCGCCTCATCTCCTCTCGCCTGCAGTAGGTCAATATCTATCACCCGATCGTGATATACGCCATTGACTGATTTCTCTGTCCGTCCCATCTCACGCTCAATCTGCTGAGTCAGGAGCAGCACCTCCTCTGGCGAATGAATGGTTTGACACACCGCAACGATATTCGCAAACTCATTCTCCGACACAAATCCTTGTGGAGCACTCCTGTACACAGACGAACAAGCGATACACTCCCCCACTCGTTCGTGCAGCAGTTCGACGGCTTTGCGGAGATTCTCCTCGCGATTGCCCAAGTTAGTCCCTATGCCCAAATATATAATCATCGTCTTATCATGGCACTGCCACAAACTCATACTCCACCTTACCTCCCATGCTAACCACCATATAATACGGTTCATCGTCCTCTTCGGTCATCGAATCTACAATAATGCAAGTCATGTCTTTTACCTGTGTGATTTCACGACTATGGTCATGTCCAGACCATAGCATCTCAACACCATGCTCAGTCAGGAGGTTTAATAGCGCATACGTCTCTTCCAAAGTATAGTTGGAAGTATGACCTTGCGATCCATCACGTTTGAAAAAGTGCGTATGGGTGCATGCTATGATATGACGAAAGGTTTGCGACTCAGCCCAAACCAATGTCTCACGGAGCCATTGCAATTGCTTGCTGCCTATGGTGCCATCGGCGGAATCGTAAACTACGAATAAGTCCTTCGCACCAGAAGGGGTCTCCACTATAAAATAATAGCTACTCGTCTTGAAAGTCTTAACAAACTGTCCCCATTGCTTGAAATAGATGTCGTGGTTGCCACATACAGCCATCAGCGTATCAGGTTTGGTAGGTAGTATAGCAGTCAGAGGATGTTGCTCCAATGCCTCCTCAATATATCCAAAATCGGTTGTAGCATCGATAATATCGCCCAAATGCACTGTTAGAGGACACAGTTTGTCTCCACGATAGGCATTGATAAAGTGCTCCCAACGCTTGCGGGTCTGGTGGATATGGGTATCGGTACATACATACACATGGTAGTTCTCCGATGGGGCTTGAATCGTGGCATATCCTGCTTGCTTGTTATACTCCATCGACTGCTCAAAACGTTTGTCTATTGTAGGAGATGACCCCGCAAACATACCCACCATATCCAATCTCGCATCTGGTCCGCACGCGGTAAAGATGGAACCAAGAACAAGGAACAAGGAACCAAGACCAATTTGTATATTCTTTTTCATAATTTCGTATATGTTTTAAACACTAAACAGTAGCGCCACAGGCGCATTCACTAAACACTAAAATCGGTATTCCGCTCCCGCACGCAGTTCGGCACCATAGTAGTGTGCATTGAGGTGGAACATACCTGCCAGTTTCATTTTACCCGATAGACGTACGCGCCAATGCTCATTCACATCGTACCAACCGCCTAGATAAAACATCGGTTGCCACATACGTTCAATCTGGTAGTTGTCCATATTCGACACACACAAACTGATATTCCATGATTCGCTTTGCGGACGCACAAAGGCCTCCACGCGATATACGGCATCAAAGGGCTCTAATATCATCGCATCTTCGCTGTGATTCGTATAGGGCAGAGGAGTAATGATACGATTGGACATACCCACTTGCACATTCACATATTGCATCATATAGCCCAAAGAGATGGCATGTACAAAGTCGTGGTAGTTATCTCGTTGAGCGAAGCGCATCATCAGTCGATCTTCCACATACAACTCGCCCACAGGCAACGCAAACTTAGGTCGCAATTGCACGCCCAATGTATGTACATTCGCCGTACTGGTACGGATATTCGCTTGCATATCAAAATGCTGATTGATAGGCAAATACGCATCAATATCAAAGTTCGCCATCGAGCCATAAGTTAGGTTATGCCCATAGCCCGCATGCAGCGACACGCTGTATGTCGCATCCCCAGGCTGCACTTGTGCCAATGCCGCTGGAGCTAGGAGCAAGGATGCAAGAGCAAATATTAAAACGCATTTTTTCATATCATATTTGATTTTATAATTCGATTATTGTAATTCCAGCACCTCCACGGTCGGGATCGCCGTCGTGGAAGGAGATATCGCCTGATTTCAGACGACGCATACTCTTCTGACGTTCTGCTAAATAGTCACGCACCACTTGCTTCAGCGCGCCAGTGCCTGTGCCATGTAAGATAGACACTTGCTCGGCATTCACCATCAATGCATCATCCACATATGCCATTACGGCTTCTAATGCTTCGTCCACACGGAGTCCACGGATATCCAACTCGCGACTAAACGACAATTTGCGGCGGCGTAGTTCATCCGCCACATTACTAACTCGTCTTTGCTCCTGACTCTTGGTTCCTTGTTCCTGAATCAACTTAGCAGGATTCTTTGTCAATACCTTCAACTCGCTCAAATCGCGAAGAACCTTGTTATTAGACCGCTTTGCTGTTGGCTCGCTTTGCTGTTGGCTCGCCTTGCTGGCAGAACGCTTCGCTGTCAGACTACTAGCAGTGACCTTCGTCTTCAATGTCTCCACTTTCTGTCGTGCAGCTTGGGTGGCTTTCTTTTCAGCCTTTGCTTCCTTGATCTCGCGGATAGTGCGCTCAATGGTAGCATTGCTCTTGCGCAAGAGGTCGGCCGCCTCGGCGTTTGCCTCCTCAAGGATAGCACGTTTCTTGGCTTTGATACCCGCCATCTGCTCCTCGTAGTGGGCGATCTTCTCCTCCAAATGTTTCTCCTTTTGGCGGATATTCTGGCGTTTATTCTCCCAATAGCGTTTATCGCGAGCTATGTCTTGCAAATGTTTGTCGTAGTCGATATGCTCCTCGCCCACAATTTCAGTTGCGCGTTGGATAATCGTCTCAGGCAAACCGATCTGGCGAGCAATCTCCACCGCAAAACTACTACCTGCTTGACCTATAGACAATTGGAACAGAGGTTTAAGCTGACCGCGGTCATAGAGCATCGCGCCATTGATAATACCTTCGGTACGCTCAGCCAAGTGTTTGAGATTGCCATAGTGGGTAGTGATAACACCAAAAGCATGTTGCTCGTTGAGTTGCGAAAGCACTGCTTCTGCTATCGCGCCACCTATCATAGGTTCGGTACCTGTACCAAACTCGTCAATCAACAAGAGTGTTTGTGCATCGGCATAACGCACGAAATGCTTCATATTGCGCAGGTGAGACGAGTAAGTAGAGAGGTCATCCTCTATCGATTGCTCATCGCCTATATCAATCAAGAGTTGTTTGAAAAAGCCCATTTGGCTGGCTTCGCTCATCGGCACTGGCAAACCGCATTGCAGCATGTATTGCAACATCGCTACAGTCTTCAAACACACGGATTTACCACCCGCGTTAGGACCACTAATAACCAGTATTCGGTTATCCGTGAGGCGGATAGTCAAGGGGACAACGGTCTTACCTTGACGACGGAAATTGAGCAATAGCACAGGGTGATATGCCTCGCGCCAATCAATCATTGGCTTCTTGCTAATCTCTGGCACTATGGCGTGCATATCAATCGCAAAGAGGGCTTTAGCACGCAGAAAATCCACCTCACCCAGATAAGTCTCTGTCTCCAATATCTGCGGCACCTGCGGACGTATCTCTGCCGTGATAGCCATCAAGATACGCATACGTTCACGACGTTCTTCGCCTTCTAGTTCGCGGATACGGTTATTCGCCTCTACCACTTGTTGAGGTTCGATAAACACTGTCTTACCCGTAGCCGACTCATCATGCACGATACCGCCAATCTTACGTTTGTAGGCAGGTGGCACAGGAAGCACTAACCTACCCTCACGCATAGTAGGTGCAGCATCCTTATCCAATATTCCCTCCGCTTGCGCCTGACGAAGAATAGCGTTCAGCGCACGGCTAACAGAGCCCTGCGAAGCGGAAATCTCTTTGCGGATACGAGCTAGTTCTGGCGATGCATTGTCACGCATCTTGCCATAACGGTCAAGTATCGCATCAATCGATGCGATGAGGAAACCAATATTAGACTCGCGACTCTCGACTCGCGACTCCAAAGAATTGAGCCACCCGTCTCCCGACTCCTGACTCAGCAGCGGATATTTTGCCTTATCCAACGTAGCAAAGAATCGCTCCAATTGCCCTGCATAGTCGAGCATCTTGCGCAAAGAGAAGAGCTCGGCCTCGTCCATAAAGAGGCCTTCGATACGAATACGCGACAATGCCTCACGCAAATCATATATCTCACCATGAGGAAATGCCAATGCTGGGTCGGTCAACACAGCCATCATCTCGCGCACGCGTGCCAGTAGGTCGCGCACCGTAGGATAATGTGTCAGCCATTGCATGGCATCTACACGCTCCTTGCCCAAAGAAGACATACAACACCCTTTCAAGCCATCACGAATGACTTGAAAGTCGATTTTCTGCTCTATATTATGCGGATAAAGCACGAATTAGTCCTGTGGATAGGTGATCACAATATCAAAGTCCATAGCGGGAGGATTGATATTGACATTATCTTCGTATGCAAAATCACTAGTACGGAAGTTAAATTCTGCCCAACCAATACCATAGGTAAAGTCGTATGTCTCAGTAAAATAGAGCCACTCACCAGTATTAGTAGGTTCCTCCACATGCAGCACATATGGCAACAAGTGTTTGCGAGCATAGGTAAGACTATTACGATCAAACACAGCATATGCTTTTACTTCGCCATAATTGAAGACCTCTTTGGTAATCTCAGGCATATCTACAACTGCATAAAAATAATTGTTATTGAATTGATCTGCAGTACCTTGCTGAGTATAAGACCATTCATTGGCTTTCACTGTCACTTGAATCGTTTTTAGTGTTGCACCTTCTTGCTCAATATATGTTGGATTGCTTACACAAGCTACCAACACACAAGTCATACATAACAAAAACAAAATCTTTTTCATATTCTTATTATTTTACTAAATTCGCGACAAAGGTACGATTTTTTTTGCACATATCAAAAAAAAAGTGTAATTTTGCACCCAAATTGGCATATTTATGAAGAAATTTCTTTTACTCTCTTACCTTTTGCTTGCAGCATTAGCGATGCAAGCTCAATCGAAAAACCAAGCATATTTAGATTATATCGCGCAATACACCGATTTGGCTATTGCCCAACAACGCAAGCACAAGGTGCCAGCAGCTATCACTATGGCACAAGGTATCTTGGAATCGGCAGCTGGTCGTTCGGAATTGGCAGTGAAAGCCAACAACCACTTCGGTATCAAATGCACATCGGATTGGCAGGGGCGCACCATCAATAAAGATGATGATAAAGCTAACGAATGTTTCCGTCGCTATGCACGCGTGGAAGACTCTTATGAAGATCACTCGCTATTCCTCCTGCGCAAACGCTATGAAAGTCTATTCGCTTTGCCTATAGGCGATTACAAAGGTTGGGCACATGGTCTCAAAGCGTGTGGCTATGCTACTGATCCTAAGTATCCAGAGAAACTTATCCAGCTCATCGAACTCTACGAATTGGATAAACTCACAATGGATGAGCGATTGAAGAAAGGCGGATTTGTTAGCGATAAAGATACCACATGGCAAGAGTCCACAGCAGCAGATGATGTGATTGCTCACGCGCAAGAGAACATGCCTGACTATGTATATCCCCCAATGGAGGATCTTGAGATATTCGACGATCATGCTTCGGGTTACCGCAATGGCGTGCGTTATATCATTGCTGGAGAGGGCGAGACATTTGCTTCGCTTGCATACTTCCTAAATATGCGTGAGCGCACCCTCCGCAAATACAACGACGCGTTGGATACACGCGAGCTTGAGCCAGGCGATATGGTGTATATCTACAAAAAGAAAAAACAAGCTGCACGCAAATACCGCTACTATTATTTCAAACAAGGTGATGATGCGTGGAAGATTGCACAGAAATATGGCATTCGTCTCCAGAGCCTTTACGAGCTCAATGGCATACCTTACGGCACGCCACTCAAGACATCTCAACGACTCAAATTGCGCAAGAAATGATTCATAAAGCGCAATCTATAGGCGACTTGCTTGCCGATTTCATCCGCGGTACAGAGGCAGAGACTACTCTGCTCGAACGCAAAATCCCTCAAGTTTGGTCTGAATTGATGGGCGATGTGGTTGTGCAATTCACAGGCGAAATGGAAGTGAAGAATGGCATACTCTACGTGCATATTCATTCGGCAGCGTTGCGCCAGCAACTCTTTGAACAACGCCACCAGATTGTCAAGAAGCTCAATGACAAAGTCGGTAGTGCTGTGGTGAAGGATATACGACTGTTAGGTTAAAGGTTAAAGGTTAGAGGTGAAAGTAGAGGAATTGGCATTGCAGCGTAAACGATTCGTACATCTCTCCGACGAGGAATGGCGATGGATGCTCCAACAAGTGGAGGGGCGTCAACGCACCCATGACAAGTTACCTACGTTTGCACAAATAGAGGATTGGTGGTATCCCGTTCGCTTGTCCTGCGAGCAATGTTCGAGCGAAGCCACAGCACGCTATAAAGCCGCGATTATTAGGCAATTAGGCGAGAAGCAAGATATACTGATTGACCTGACTGGAGGCTATGGCGTGGATACCTATTTTCTCAGCGAACAAATGGCGCAAGCGCACTACGTGGAACGCAACGAGGAGTTGTGTCGCATAGCACAACATAACTTCCAGATTGCCAACAAACCAATCCACGTCCACAATACTTCGGCAGAAGATTTTTTGGCTCAATATCCGTTGGCAGGAAGCGTGTCGTCCGACGTAAAAAAGGAGGTCGTTGTCTATCTTGACCCAGCACGCAGAGATGCACATGGAGGTAAAGTTTTTCGTATTGAAGATTGCGAACCCAATATTATCAAAATTTCACCATCCCTTCGCGCCATTTCCAACACCATTCTTATTAAATTCAGCCCCATGCTGGATATTACTTCCGCCTTGCAATCGCTTGGAAATGAATGGGATGTGCATGTGGTTGCGCTGCATAATGAAGTGAAAGAAATCATCTTCGTCACAGGCAATAATCGTATTCATGCTGTCAATATTCTTCACGAAGGAAACGACCAATTTAGTTTTACTCGTAGCGAAGAAAAGAGTGCTTTGTGTGCTATGGCAGACTGCATATGTGAGTATATTTATGAGCCCAACGCAGCTATCATCAAAGCAGGCGCATTTCGATTGGTGAGCGAGCGGTATAAACTATACAAGTTAGACCACAATACCCACCTCTATACCGCCGACCAACTCATTGAAGATTTCCCAGGACGTGTGTGGAAAGTAATAGCACAACCCATTAAGAATCAACGCGATATTGCTGCGTTAGGCATACAACGAGCAGCTATACTTACACGCAACTATCCGCTCACGCCAGAAGAACTGCGCAAGAAATTCAAAGTGCAAGAATCTGACAGCCATTTCCTCATCGGTGCACGTATTGCTACCAAACCTACCCTTATATTCGCAGAACGAATCCATTGATTCTGTTGAAACTGCTTGTTGTGATTATCTTTTTTCAGTAAAAATGCAAATAAATTTGGTTATGTCAATAAAAAGTCGTAACTTTGCACGCTATTTTTGTAAAAATAGCAACTGTAATTTTTTAACAGCAATGCAATTGATATGGTAACCAGTGATTTTACCCCAGATGAGGAACGACTAATTGAAGCCGAATTTCAAGCTCTATTAGACGATTACTTGCACTCTATGCACCGCCAACGCGTGGAGGTGATTACTCGTGCGTATCATCTTGCAAAGCAGGCACACAATGGCGTGCGTCGCCTGTCTGGTGAGCCATATATCATGCACCCACTTTCCGTGGCACGTATTGTGGTGAAAGAGATTGGATTGGGTAGTACGAGTATATGTGCTGCGTTGCTGCACGATGTGGTGGAAGACACGGATTATACGACAGAAGATATTGAGCGTATGTTCGGCGCCAAGATTGCCAGTATCGTGGAAGGACTGACCAAACTTTCGGGAGGTGTGTTTGCCGACAAAGCTATGAAACAGGCGGAGAATGTGCGCAAGTTGCTGCTCACGATGAGTGATGATATTCGTGTGATGCTGGTGAAATTGGCTGACCGCTTGCACAACATGCGTACACTGGCAGCGCAACGCCCTGAGAAACAACGCAAGATTGCTGCCGAAACCCAATATATCTATGCACCAATGGCGCACCGATTGGGATTATCGCCTATCAAACGCGAGTTGGAGGACTTGAGTTTCAAATACGAATATCCAGAGAAATATGCAGAGATTGAAGCCAAGTTGCATGCCAACAAGGATATACAGACAGATAGTTTTGAGGAGTTTGCAGCACCTATACGACGCAAACTCACGATGATGGGATATAGTTACCAACTCTTCTCACGTACAAAATCGGTTTATTCGGTTTACAAGAAGATGGTGAAGAAGGGTGTACCTTTTGAGCAGATATATGACTTGGTAGCTGCCCGCATCGTCTTCGAGCCAAGTTCGGAATATTCGGAGAAAGATCAATGTTGGATGTTGTACTCCGCCATTACCGAAATTTACCGTCCCCACCCTGAACGTATTCGCGACTGGATCTCCATGCCGAAAGCAAATGGTTACGAGGCATTGCACGTGACGGTAATGGGACAAAATGGTCAGTGGATTGAAGTGCAGATTCGCACCAATCGCATGCACGAGTTGGCAGAGCACGGATTGGCAGCCCATTGGCGCTATAAGTCAGGTGAACATAATAGCACAGAGTTGGACAAATGGCTGCAAGAGATTAAAGATGTGTTGGCTAACCCCGATCCTGATGCTATTGAATTCTTGGATACCTTCAAATTGAACCTCTTTGCACACGAAGTATTTGTGTTCACCCCCAAAGGCGATATTCGCACACTTGCACAAGGCGCAACCGTATTGGATTTGGCATACCAACTGCATACGGAGCTGGGCGAACATTGTATTGGAGCAAACGTGAATCGCAGTGCACGACCATTGAGTTATATCTTGCAAAGTGGCGACCAAGTGGAGATATTGACCTCCAAGAAGCAGAAGCCAGAGCCCGAATGGCTGGAGATTGCGGTTACTGCCAAAGCCAAAGACCATATCAAAAAATACTTCAAGAAAGCACAGAGTTTGGTGGATTTGTTGCAAGGCGCACGAGAGGCTAAATCGCTTGCAGCAAAGATACACATACAGGGTGAAGACTCATTCGGCGTATTGATGCGAATACTCAATATCATTTGCGATGAACACAAAGCCAATATGCGCGATTTGCATGTGACATCAGAGTCAGGTTTGTTTAAGTGCGATATTGAAGTGGTCGTGTGGAAACAGAAAGTGATTAGCCAAATGTGTATGAAACTGCGTGCTATTGAATGTGTGACAGCAGTGGATGTGATTGAAATTAAGAACTGAGATATATGAAGAAAATGATTATGATGGCAGCAATGCTGGTAAGCATGGCAGCCATGGCACAAGAGCCAGTGATTACATTTAGCAAAACTACCCATGACTTCGGTAAGATTAACGAAGCCGACGGCAGGGTGACAACCGTCTTTGAGTTTACCAACGAAGGTATGGTTCCGCTGGTATTGACTAATGTCAAAGCAAGTTGCGGTTGCACAACTCCCAAATGGACACACGAACCCATTGAGCCAGGTGCAAAGGGCAATATCACCGTCACGTACAATCCCAATGGTCGCCCAGGACGTTTTCAAAAGACAATCACGGTCACTAGCAACGCTACAGAGGCCACAACCAAATTATATATCAAAGGTGAAGTAATTCCTAAGCCAGCTAGCACCACCGACCAATACCCCGTACAAATGGGTGAATTGCGATTGAAAAAGAAATCGCTCAACTTTGGTTTGGTCAAAAAAGGCGCAAACAAGCAACTTGAGATAGAATACGCAAATAATACGGATCAACCTATTACTGTAGAGTTCTTGACACGTGAGCAAGACAAGCATTATGCTATTCAACTCACCCTCAAGACGCTGCAACCAGGACAAACTGGTAAACTGCAAGTGGCATTGCAATCGGCAGAATGTCCATTGTTTGGTCCTATAGATACAAAGATTTACATGGTAGTCAATGGCAAACGCGTGCTGTCTGACCAATATGCGATTACCCTTAAGGCTGATTTGCGCGAAGACTTCTCACAAATGACTGTGGAAGAGCGTCAGCAAGCCCCAATAATAGAGACAAGTGCAACAATTGATTTGGGTGTGATTAAAAAGGGCAAATTATCAACGCACCAACTACATGTAGCGAATGTAGGTGTCAATCCACTGCTTATCCGTCGCATCATCTCGGATGATGCATATGTAAACATTACAGCGCCAAAGTCACCTATCAAGGGAGGCAAGAGTGTGGATTTGAAATTGGATATCAACGCCACACAAATTACTGATGCAGCAGAATATTCGCGTGTAATCACCTTGATTACCAACGATCCAGCACACTCTGCGCTAAGAATCCGCATCAATTGGACAATTGAATAAACAATGAAACATCCAGAAAATAGCAGCGAATATAAAGGTTTGACCGTAAATGCAGGTGTGGAGAACCTGCCATCGGTGAATCCATATGCCACCTTCCGTCGCAAAAAGCAAGTGCTGAGTGCCGACGAGTATGTGGAAGGTATTTTGCGTGGTGATATGCGTTTGCTGAGTCAAGCGGTGACGCTCATTGAGAGTAACCTGCCAAGCGATCAGGTGGTAGCACAACAAGTGATTGAAAAATGCCTACCCTACGCTGGTAATGCCATCCGATTGGGTATCACAGGCGTACCTGGTGCTGGTAAGTCCACGTTTATTGAAGCAATTGGTACGGAACTCTGCAAGATGGGCAAGCACTTAGCTGTATTGGCAATCGATCCATCTTCCGAGCGTAGCAAAGGTAGTATTCTGGGCGATAAAACCCGCATGAACAAGCTATCTGTGGAAAATAATGCCTTCATCCGCCCTAGCCCATCGGCAGGTAGTCTGGGAGGTGTAGCCCGCAAGACAAGAGAAACCATTGTGTTATGTGAAGCCGCAGGATTTGATACCATCATCGTGGAAACCGTGGGTGTGGGACAATCCGAAACAGCAGCACATTCGATGGTGGACTTCTTCTTGCTGCTGCAGGTGACTGGTACTGGCGATGAGTTGCAAGGCATCAAACGCGGTATCATGGAGATGGCAGATGGAATAGCTATCAACAAGTGCGACGGAGCGAATGTGGAACGTGCAGAGGCTGCGCGCGTTAGTTTCAAGAATGCGCTTTCGCTCTTTCCACCAACAGAATCAGGTTGGAAGCCATATGCAGTGACCTGTTCTGCGATTGAGGGTAACGGCATCTTGGATGTCTGGAAGATGGTAGAAGAATATATAATGTTCGCGCGCGAGAATGGCTACCTTGATCATCTACGCACGCAACAAGCCAAATATTGGATGTATGAAACAATCAATCAAAACCTCTTGGACGGTTTCTACAAGTCGGAAACCATGGAGGGGATGATTGCACGCACGGAACAACGCGTACTGAACAATGAGATTAGCAGTTTTACTGCAGCATATGAATTACTAAGACAATATGCCAACACCAACAAATAAAACCAAACGTAAACCCACTCAACCTACTGTCATCAAAGTAGGTGCCAACGAAATGGGTAAGTTACCACCACAGGCTTTGGATTTGGAAAAGTCTGTGATTGGCGCCTTGATGATAGAAAAAGATGCATTCGCAACCGTGGCAGACTTGCTACGCCCAGAATCCTTCTACTCCGATCAGCATCGCCATATCTTCGATGCTATACGTGCATTGTCCACCAAGGATGCACCAATTGATATATTGTCGGTGGTAGAACAACTCAAATCAATGGGCACCTTGGAGCAAGCAGGTGGTGTGGTATATCTGAGCGAACTAACTCAACGCGTAGCCTCTGCGGCGCACTTGCGCTATCATGCGCAAATCGTGGCGCAAAAAGCTACTGCACGCGATTTGATAGGACTGGCATGCCAAATCGAAGAAAAAGGTTACGACGAAACGCAAGATGTGGATGAGTTGATGCAAGAAGCGGAAGCAGGTGTATTCGAGATTTCACAACGCTCGCAAAAACGCGATGTAACGCATATCTTCCCAGTTATCACGGAGGCGTTTGAACGCATGCACAAAGCATCGCAAAACGAAGGCAATATATCAGGTATTCCGAGTGGATTCACCGAATTGGATAAGATCACGTCTGGCTGGCAAAAATCTGACTTGGTGATTATTGCTGCTCGTCCTGCTATGGGTAAGACGGCCTTTGTGCTATCCATGGCAAAGAATATCGCAGTAGATTTCAATATCCCTGTGGCTATCTTCTCATTGGAGATGAGCAATGTGCAATTGGTTAACCGTTTGATTATGAATGTATGCGAGATTGAAGGTGGCAAGATTCGCAACGGACGACTTACCAAAGCTGAATGGGATAAACTGGAAAATAATATCAGCATATTGCAAAATGCACCAATCTATGTGGATGATACACCAGGTCTAAGCGTATTTGAGTTGCGCAGCAAAGCACGTAAATTGGTGAAAGATAAGAAGATACAACTTATCATCATCGACTACCTACAATTGATGAACGCCAACGGTACGAATTTCGGTAGCCGTGAGCAAGAGGTAAGTATCATTTCGCGCACCTTGAAAGGTCTTGCCAAAGAATTGGACATACCTGTGATTGCTCTGAGTCAGCTCAGCCGTGCGGTAGAAAAACGCGACTCGAGCAACAGCAATGTAGATGGAAAAAAACCATTGCTCTCTGACCTTCGTGAGTCTGGTGCCATTGAGCAAGATGCCGATATGGTGTGCTTTATTCACCGTCCAGAGTACTATAAACTCTATGATGATGGCAATGGTAAGGATTTACGTGGATTGGGACAAATCATCGTGGCAAAACACCGTAATGGTGCTACAGACGAGATTTGGCTACGCTTCATAGGCAAATACACTCGTTTCCAGAACGAAAACGATGCATATGATGAGAGTTTGTATGCCGATGTACAATACGAAACAGCAACTAGAAAAGGCAGATTGAATGCCCTTCCTGAAGAAGAATATGGTGCCAAACTGGATGATACACCAGCACCATTCTAAGCAACTATTCATGGAGGGATTCCCTGAAGATATCCCGAAGATACCCCGAAGATAGACTACTTATAGAAAGAATAATAATACAAAACACTATAATGAAAAGAACAGAAATCATCAATGCCCTGCAACTCGCAGGAGAAGGACAACTCATCAACGTAAGAGGATGGGTACGTAGCCGTCGTGGCAACAAAAATGTCAGTTTTATTGCCCTTAACGACGGTTCAACCATCAAAAATATCCAAATCGTGGTGGATTTGGCACAATTCCCAGAGGAGAACCTCAAGCCCGTAACCACAGGATCATGTATCTCTGCTACTGGTCACCTCGTTGCCAGCCAAGGTAGCGGTCAAGCGGTAGAGATTCAGCTCACCGAACTCGAAGTGTACGGCACAGCCGACCCAGAGCAATATCCATTGCAAAAGAAAGGACTCAGCATGGAGTACCTGCGCACCATCGCACACCTCCGCCCACGTACCAACACCTTCGGTGCTGTGTTCCGCATCCGCCACAACATGGCAATGGCTATTCACCAATACTTCCATGAGCACGGATTCTTCTATTTCCACACCCCTATCATCACAGCCTCTGACTGCGAGGGTGCTGGACAAATGTTCCAAGTGACCACCAAAAACCTCTACAACCTCAAGAAAGACGATGAGGGCAAGATTGATTACTCCGATGATTTCTTCGGCAAACAAACCAGTTTGACCGTATCGGGTCAGTTGGAAGGCGAGCTCGCTGCCATGGCATTGGGTAAAATCTATACCTTTGGTCCTACCTTCCGTGCGGAGAATAGCAATACCCCACGCCACTTGGCAGAGTTCTGGATGATTGAGCCAGAGGTGGCATTCATCCAAAAAGACGAACTCATGGACCTTGAAGAGGATTTTATCAAATACTGCGTGCGTTGGGCATTGGAGCACTGCAAGGACGACCTAGAGTTCCTCAACCAATTCGTGGATAAAGGTCTTATTGCACGTTTGGAGTCCGTGATCAAAACAGACTTCGTGCGTCTCACCTACACCGAGGGTATCAACATCTTGCAAGAAGCTATCAAAAATGGCAAGAAGTTTGAGTTCCCATGTACATGGGGAGATGACCTAGCTTCAGAGCACGAGCGTTACCTTGTAGAGGAGCACTTCAATAAACCAGTAATCATGTCTGACTATCCAAAGGATATCAAGGCCTTCTATATGAAGATTAATGAGGACGATAAGACCGTACAAGGTACTGACGTACTCTTCCCACAAATCGGTGAGATCATCGGTGGTAGCGTACGCGAGGAGAGCCTCGACAAACTCAACGCAGAGATTGAGCGCCGCGATATTCCTATGAAAGATATGTGGTGGTATTTGGATACCCGCCGCTTTGGTGCTGCACCTCACGCTGGTTTCGGCCTCGGTTTTGAGCGATTGATGCTCTTTGTGACTGGCATGCAGAACATCCGCGACGTGATCCCATTCCCACGTACTCCTAAGACAGCTGAATTTTAATAACCATACAATAAACAACAAAGCTTATGCGTAACACTATTTATGCTGTAATCCTTGCTATCGCTACTTCGTTTGCTGCGAACCTAAATGCACAAACGCGATTAGCAGGACGACTCGTGTCGGTCGAACAGCAAGCTATTGAAGGGGCTACGGTGACTTTGGCTAATCAAGGTATTACTACTACCACCAATGCTGAAGGTCGTTTCTCCCTCACTTATCTTGAAGCGATTGATGAAGAAGTAATCGTCGAAGCGTATGGGTATATTTCTGATGTACTTTTAGTTCAACTCGTAGAAAATCAACTAACTGACATGGGAGATATTACCATGATGGTTGATGTGGCAAATGAGATGAAAGAGGAAGTATTGCTCAACTTAGCAGAGATGGATCTTAATGATGATGAGGGTAAAAGTCAATCTATTTCCTCTGCATCAAGCGCGAGTCAGGATGTTTTTAATAGTACAATATCATTCGCATGGTCTAACGCCCGTTATCGCGGTCGTGGATACGAGCAAACATACGAGCAAAACTACATTGAAGGACTTTCGTTTAACTCTGCCGAGCGTGGACAATTCAACTTCTCTGCAATGGGTGGTTTGAACGATGCAAGCCGCTATAAAGAAGTTGTAGAAGGTATCGAAGCTAATAACTTCACATTTGGTTCAATTGGGCAAGCAACCAACTACTTGCAATCTGCCACTAACTATGCGCAAGGATGGAAAGTGGCCTTAGCTGGTACCAACCGTAACTATAAAGGTGCCGCACGTGCGACATACTCCAGCGGATTAATGGAAAATGGTTGGGCATTCGCTGCACAATTAGCATGGCGTTATACTCCTTATATTGATGTAAAAGGTCAAATTGGCGAGGGTATTGCTTATAGTTCTGTAGGTTATTTCCTTACAGCAGAAAAGCAATGGGGCAAAGATAAACGCTTGTCCCTCATCACCTTTGGTGCGCCTACTCGCCGTGGTCAATCATCTGCACTCACACAAGAGACCTATGATTTGACCAACCAATACAATAAGACCACATGGGGACACAACAATTATAACCCTTATTGGGGCTACCAAGATGGCAAAGTGCGCAATTCTCGTATTGTACATTCTTATGATCCAACGGCAATCATCAGTTTCGATTGGAAGATTGACGAAGAGAATAAGTTGAAAGTTGCAGCAGGATACCACTATTCCATGTACTCCAACTCTGCACTTACATTCTACAACGCACCTGATCCACGTCCTGACTACTACCGCAACTTACCTTCCGCCTTGTTGGATGGACAAATTGATAAGGATGGTTATTTTATTAGTCATGACTTGAATGGCAAACCATTGGGTGCAGTAACAGATGGTGGATATATCAAATACCCATTGGATTACAATGGTACACCAGTAGGTCACTCTATCAATTTGGATACCTATGCGGCTCTTACTGATTTGTGGACTAGTCGTGATGACAACGCAACCCAAATCAATTGGGATGCGATTTACGCTGCAAACTATGCAAACAACGAAAACAACCCTACAGGTTCTGCACGTTATATCGTAGAACGTCGCCACAATGATATTCAAGAAGGTATGATTAACTTGAACTATCGCAATACATCTGTAGAGAATTTGACGATTACTGCTGGTTTAGAGGCGAAAGGAAGTCAAGGTATTCACTACAAAACCATTGATGATTTGTTAGGCGGAAAACAATGGATTGATGTGGATCCATTTGCAGAGCGTGATATCAAGGAGTTGGCAACCAACATCGGTCTTACACAAACTGATATTACATACGTAAAGCAAAACGATTTGCGTAATCCAAATGCTGCTATTGATCAGCACGAGAGATTTGGTTATGATTATCGTATCAACATGGTCAATGCAAAGATTTGGGCACAAAACGAATGGAAATGGAATGCGGTGGACCTTTACTATGCATTGCAATTCTCCTACTCTTCTATGCAACGTACCACCGATATGTTAAATGGTCGTGCATGGTATTTGGCTAAATTAGGAGAACAATATAATCGTCATTATTACTATTTTGCTGACGAAGCAGACGATGTATTGGCTTCTGCGGCAAACAATAGTTTATCTCAACTCCCTACTCGACTAACAGGATATGCTCACCACTTCGTTGATCCTGCATTCAAATTGGGTGCTACATTCAAATTCGATGGTCGCAACCAATTGAAGATTAATGGTATGGCAGAAACCAAAGCACCACTCGCACGTGATGCTTATATCTCTCCTCGTGTACACGATCGCGCAGTAGAGAATATCTATCGCCATGACTATGCACGTTATTATGCCAAAGAAAATGGCACTTCATGGTTGCAAGAATACTTTGGTGCTAGCCAAAAGATTGCTGGTGGTGACCTGACTTATTCATTCAACTATCCGCTTGTCCGCGGTCGTATTACCGGATTCTATACTCGATTCTGGAATGGTACCGAGCTCAATGGTTACTACGACGACGAGGCACGTACCTTTGTCAACCAATCATTGACAGGTATCAACCGTCGTCACTGTGGTGTGGAAGCAGCAGCTGCTGTTAAGCTTGGCCTCTACTTCACTCTGACTGGTGTAGTAAGTGTAGGCGATTATCGCTATACCAGCAATGCATTGGCCATCACATCTGCTGAAAACGGTATGGCATTGGCAGAGAATGCACAAGGTCCTATCTATGAATTGCGCGACAGCGTATTGCTACAGGGATTGCGCGTAGCTACAGGTCCACAAGTGAACAGCAGTTTGAAACTCAGTTTCTTCCACCCAGATATGTGGTTTGCGGATATTACTGTAAACTATTTCGATTGGAACTATCTTGATTATGCACCTGCGCGTCGTATGCAAGGTCTATTTACTGGCACACGTGCTGATGGCAGCAAAGTAAATGGATGGTATGGTGATGCATATACTGATGCTATAGCTAAAACTCCAGAAGGCGACATAATATATGATCAACAAGGTGTACCTTCGTTGAAATATCCATATAATCTGCTATCTGATCAAGAATCATTGACTGCCACTAATGTTTGGAATCGATTCTTAGTTGATGTAAGCATTGGTAAATTGATTTACCTCAAGAATCGCCAGTCAATCTCTATCAACTTGACTGTTAATAACGTATTAAATAACACCAACTTTAAGACTGGTGGCTATCAGCAAGCTCGTTTACCACGTCAAACACGTCAAGGTGTAGATGATAGTCAAAACTCTGTCATTAGTCCTAACGTATGGAAATTCCCTTCTAAATACTACTATGCTTGGGGAACCAACTTCTATCTCAATATCCAATATAAATTCTAAGCAGTATGAAAAAGTCAATATTTAATATATCCAAATTGTCTTTGCTCTTGGTTCTTTGCTTTGGGTTCATGTTATCGTGTACTCCTTCCGCAATTGATGAGAGTAGCCTCTTCCTCACAGAAGATCAAGCCGATGAACTTATCAGCCAAGGTACTTTGCTCACGTTGGAGCAATTCAAAGATTCGTTTATGACCGAGAAAGGTAATTATCTTAGTGACACCACCTTGTATCGTACACGTGCTACTAAAGATGGTAAAAATTACCTCTTCTCGATTGACACTATTCCTGTATCCGACAAGCCAATCTATATCCATGGTCGCGTAACTACCGATGACTATGCAGGTAACTTCTACAAAGCTATGTGTATTCAGCAGATTGTAGATGGCGAACAACAAGCCCTGCGTTTATCTATAGATGCAGGATCTGTTGGTGGACTATATCAGATTGGTCAAGAGATTTTGATTCGTGTGGATGGATTAGCAATTGGTCGCTATGCCAACCAACCACAACTCTGTTTGCCTTCATACAACAACAATATCTATGCTAACAATGCAGAGCAAAAGATAGGTTGGGCACCAGGTCGTATTCCACTCGCTATATTTAGAGCACGCACACAATGTATTGGTAAACCAGATGTGAGCCAATTGGTATATGATGAGTATGAAATCAAGGAGTTCACTTCCGTACTCAACCTACAAGAAACACGCAAGTGGGATGCCAAATTAGTGCGCATCAAGAACGTGCACTATACAGGCGAGTATTTTGAGTCAAACGGTACAGTTTCCAAATGCTCTACTGGCAATCCAGAAGACGATACGAATGCCAATGTCTTTGCTCCTACTACCGAGAATATAGGTTATCCTCAAGGACGTATCATAGCTGATGCTAACGGTAACAAGACCGTTATATCGTCATCAGAGTATGCTAAATTTGCGTATTTCTATTTGCCTGGTGCGGACAAAAACGGTATTACTAATTGTCCTAAATATGTAGGCGATGTAGTAGGTATCTTGGGTTACTACAACGATAATGCTCGCTACGATCCAGCAGCAGATGATTGGGCAATCAGCATCCGTTCGTTGGATGATTTGCAGCTGTTTGATGCCGACGGTAACCTTTGGCCACGAGTAGAATACCAAAGATAAATACTCTAAACACTAAACATTAGCGCAAGCGTTCACTAATCAAATGAGTTGGCTTGACATTATCATATTACTACCCCTACTCATCGGCCTCGTCAGAGGTCTGATGAGAGGGTTCGTAGTAGAATTAACAGCTATCGTAGCTATCATACTCGGTTTTGTAGGTACTCGTATTTGGGGTGCGGCATTCGCCATATGGATTAGCAAGCAGTTTGCGTGGCCAGAGGCAGTTTGTTCGGTAGTAGCTTATGCCCTACTCTTCTTGGGCATTACGCTATTTCTTAATCTCGTAGCAAAACTCATATCACGTCTTTTCAAAGCCGTTAACCTCGGTTGGCTCAATCGCCTCTTCGGCGCAATCTTTGGGGTCACCAAATGGGCTGCCATCGTACTTTTTATTGTATTGTGTGTACATCGTTTGGACGACCAGTTCCACTTCTTCGGGGAGGATCTCAAGCAGCAATCCACTATTTATAATTATACAACCCCATTATCCGAAAAACTTTGGAAAGCGGTAAAAGAGCAAGTTACTACTTATTCACTTTCTTTACACCCTTCTAAATCTCAAGAAAAAGAGCAGAAATAAAAAATCTGCTCTTTTTTTTGCAAAATATTTGGTCATATCAAAAAAAAGCAGTACCTTTGCACCCGCTTTCGAGAGAGAGCATATATGGTGGCTATAGCTCAGCTGGCAGAGCATCGGATTGTGGTTCCGAGTGTCGTGGGTTCGAGCCCCACTAGTCACCCAAAGAAGACGACCAACGGTCGTCTTTTTTTGTGATTAGTGGCTTGGCGAGAACCCATTAAGAGGGCCCCAAAAAAGTTTCACTTTTTAGGGAGAGTGAGGATATGCGGCATACCATTTGCACAAGGTGCAAATCTTTGTGCAAGCATAATCCGAACGAGAGCCCCACTAGTCACCCAAAAAGCGAATAACCATTTGGTCATTCGCTTTTTTGTTTATCACTACGACTTTATCAAAAATCACAATCATCTTTCTGCCATTTTGGCAGTATATGACAGAAATGTCGTGTCAAAATCACTTTGGCACGGCATTTGTTTGTAGTAAGGTGACCTTAATGTCCTTAAAGACCTTAAAGTCCTTAAAACAAGAATATAAACTAAAAAAACTTAAATACAATGGGAAAAATTATTGGTATCGACTTAGGAACAACTAACTCCTGTGTCGCAGTTATGGAAGGCAATGAGCCTGTAGTTATCACCAACTCTGAGGGTAAACGTACTACCCCTTCAGTAATTGGTTTCGTAGATGGTGGCGAGCGCAAGGTGGGCGACCCTGCTAAACGTCAAGCAATCACCAACCCTACCCGCACCGTATATTCAATCAAGCGTTTCATGGGTGAGACCTATGACCGTCTCGCTAATGAGGTTGCGCGCGTACCTTATAAAGTAGTAAAGGGCGATAACAACACCCCACGCGTGGACATCGACGGCCGTCTCTACACCCCACAAGAGATCTCAGCTATCATCCTCCAAAAGATGAAGAAGACCGCTGAGGATTATCTTGGTCAAGAAGTGACAGAGGCGGTTATTACCGTACCAGCATACTTCAACGACAGCCAACGCCAAGCTACCAAAGAGGCAGGCGAGATCGCTGGTCTTAATGTTCGCCGTATCGTGAACGAGCCAACAGCTGCTGCTCTCGCTTATGGTCTCGACAAGAGCGACAAGGATATGAAGATCGTAGTCTTCGACTGCGGTGGTGGTACACACGACGTATCTGTGCTTGAACTCGGTGATGGCGTATTTGAGGTAAAATCTACCGACGGTGATACCCACCTTGGTGGTGATGACTTCGATCATCGCATTATCGACTGGCTCGTACAAGAGTTCAAGAATGACAACGCTGGTGCAGACCTTAGCAAAGACCCTATGGCTATGCAACGTCTCAAAGAGGCAGCAGAGAAAGCGAAGATCGAACTCTCTAACACCACTTCTTCAGAGATTAACTTGCCATACATCATGCCAGTTGATGGCGTGCCAGCACACTTGGTGAAGACCCTCACCCGTGCTAAGTTCGAGCAACTCGTGGATGACCTCGTTCAACGCACCATCGCTCCATGCCGCACTGCTCTCCAAAACGCTGGTCTCTCTGTAGGCGATATCGACGAGATCATCCTCGTAGGTGGTTCTACACGTATCCCTGCTATCCAAGCAGCAGTAGAGAAATTCTTCGGCAAAGCTCCATCTAAGGGTGTTAACCCAGATGAGGTTGTTGCTCTTGGTGCAGCTATCCAAGGTGGTGTCTTGACCGGTGATGTGAAGGACGTATTGCTCCTCGATGTTACCCCACTCTCACTAGGTATCGAGACCATGGGTGGCGTGATGACCAAGATGATTGAGGCCAACACCACTATCCCTACCAAGAAAGCGGAAACCTTCACTACAGCCGTTGATAATCAACCATCTGTAGAGATCAAGGTATATCAAGGCGAGCGTCCAATGGCGCAACAAAACAAGCTCATCGGTAGCTTCCACCTCGATGGTATCATGCCAGCACGTCGTGGCGAACCACAGATCGAAGTGACCTTCGACATCGACGCTAACGGTATCCTCAACGTAACCGCAAAAGATAAAGCTACTGGCAAAGAGCAAAAGATCCGTATCGAGGCTTCTAGTGGATTGAGCGATGCTGAGATCAAGCGCATGAAGGCAGAGGCTGAGGCAAACGCAGAGGCAGATAAGAAAGAGGCAGAGCGTATTGCTAAGCTCAACCAAGCCGACGCTACTATCTTCCAAACCGAAAAGCAGTTGGCTGAACTTGGCGACAAGATCCCTGCTGATAAGAAAGCTCCAATTGAGGAGGCACTCAAGAACCTCAAGGCTGCTTACGAGAAAAAAGATGCTGACGCATGCGAGGCTGCTAATCAAGCACTTATGACTGCTTTCCAAGCAGCAAGCGCAGAGATGTACAACGCACAAGCACAAGCAGGTCCTCAACCAGGTGCAGACTTCGGCGGTGCACAAGGTGGCACTCAAAACGGTGGCAATAGCAATCAAGGCGCAGCAGAGGACGTGGACTTCGAAGAGGTTAAATAATCCTCTAAAACTCTAAATAGTAGCTCGTTATGCGAGCGTCCAATGAACAAAACAGAGGGTAGTCAAAACAAGGACTACCTTCTGTTATTTTGTACTTAAAATAGGTTTTCTGTAAGTTCTCTTCGGGCTACGTGACCACTTCGCGACCACTATAGCACATCTATCGCCTAAATGTGTCCTATCTGTGGGCGAAATTTGGCTGGCAACAAATTCGCATACCACTTAATTACTACTCGCCTATTCCCACCATTTTTTTAAAAAAAAACTCATTTTGCTTGCATATGTGCGTTTTTTGTTGTAACTTTGTGCGGATTTTTGTGTATATAGGTTTTTGACTATTATGACAACAAGTTTTGGATACGTGCGCGTGGCAGCAGCAGTGCCACAAATGCGAGTGGCGAATTGCCAGTACAATGCCAGTGAAATCAAGAAACAAATCACCGAAGCCGTACAAGAAGGTGTACAAGTGGTTTGTTTCCCTGAACTCAGTATCACAGGATACACCTGTGCGGACTTGTTCTTCACACAGCAGTTGCAAAAAGATGCACTCTGCGCACTTGAGAAAGTGTGCGCCTTTACGCGCAATCTGCCTATCATCGTATTGGTGGGTGCACCGTTGAAAGTGGATAACAACCTCTACAACTGCGCCTTCGTGATGACCGACGGCGAAGTGGTGGGCGTAGTACCCAAAATCAACCTACCCAACACAGGCGAGTTCTACGAGAAACGCTGGTTCTCCAGCGGACGCGATGTGCTGGAAAACAACGTCAATAGCATCCGCCCACGCATACCAACCATTGAACTATGGGGCAATGATGTGCCTTTTGGTATTGACCTGCTATTTGCTACCAAGGATTATAGTTTTGGTATTGAGATATGCGAAGACCTATGGTCTCCCCTACCCGCCAGCACACAGCTTGCAATACAAGGTGCGGAGATTATCTTCAACCTCTCCAGTAGCAACTGCGTGACAGGCAAGCATGCCTTTCGTCAGCGCATGATCACGCAGCAGTCAGCACGTGTGCACTGTGGCTATGTATATACCTCATCAGGCATCGGCGAGTCAACGACAGACATCGTCTTCTCAGGTAGCACATACATCGCCGAGAATGGCGAGATGCTGGAGATAGGCGAACGCTTCCAGATGGCGAGTAGCATGATTATAACGGAGATTGACGTAGAGCGTTTGCGCATTGATCGTCAACGCAACACCAACTTCACCCATGATAAGCATGGGCATTATCGCCATATTCAAGTGGCACCTCTCGACGAGGCAATAGGCGATGAGGCAATAAAGTGTGAGGCGAGAAGCGAGGGTCCATTGCATCGTCATTTCACCAAGACACCATTCCTGCCCAAGAAGAAAGATAGCGATGACTACTGTGAGGATGTGCTGAACCTGCAAGCCAACGGACTGCTTCGCCGTTGGCAACATACCAAGGCTGAGTCGCTAGTGATTGGTATATCAGGCGGATTGGACTCAACCTTGGCATTGATTGTGAGCGTGTTCGCAGCTGATAGATTGGGTTATAACCGTAGCCAGATCATTGGTGTCACCATGCCTGGCTTTGGCACTAGCGACCGCACCTATAGCAATGCCATACAGATGATGGAAGAGTTGGGCGTGAGCATGCATGAGATACCTATCCGTGAGATGGCTACACAACATTTGAGTGACATTAATCATGATATTGATAACCACGATATCACCTACGAGAATGCGCAAGCACGTATCCGTACTTTGGTGCTGATGAACCTTGCCAACAAGTACAACGGACTGGTAGTCGGCACAGGCGACATGAGCGAGTTGGCACTCGGTTGGGCAACGTATTGTGGCGACCATATGTCGATGTACGGTGTGAATGCAGGTGTACCTAAGACGCTCGTGCGCTATATGGTACGCTACGCAGCGGAGAACCTCTTTGGCGACCGCTTGCGCGAGATATTGATGGATGTGATTGACACCCCTGTATCGCCAGAGCTATTGCCTACCGATGAGGATGGCAATATCGCACAGATTACCGAAGATAAGGTGGGACCATATGAGTTGCACGACTTCTTCATGTACTACTACCTGCGCTATGGTTTTACCCGCGAGAAGATAGCCTACATGGCGAGTCTAGCATTCGAAGGACAATATACCGAGGAGGTGATCAACCACTGGCTCAACGTATTTATGCGCCGTTTCTTCACGCAGCAATTCAAACGCAGTTGTCTGCCCGATGGACCAAAAGTGGTGGGCGTGAGTCTATCGCCACGAGGGGATTTGAGAATGCCGAGTGATGTGGCGATAAATTGATCATAGTGTCCCGACTCCCGATACTAAAAAACAAGGAATATGAAACGTTTAGCGACTATATTATTTGCGGTAATCGCGATAGCATTGACCGCAACGGCACAAATCGTGCAACCTATTAAGTGGACTGGCGCCGTAGAAGGCGACAGCGTAAAACTGACTGCCACCATTGAGCAAGGATGGCACCTCAACATCATTGAACTGGGCGACGGATTCTACATGGATGAATACGAAGGTACGTTCACCGAAACCGTAGCCAAAGCCGACACCATCCGTGTGCGATACAACGCTTGTGACGACAAGATGTGCACCGCTCCTGAGACATGGGAGTTCGTATCTAACAGCGACAGCGGTCTAGCTTCTAACAGCGATAGCGGTCTAACAGCCGAAGGCGGTCAATCCATCTGGTGGATATTTGTGATGGGATTGCTCGGCGGTTTGCTGGCAATCTTTACTCCATGTGTATGGCCAATCATTCCGATGACAGTATCGTTCTTCATCAAGCGTGGTGGCGCAGCCAAAGGTACTACCAACGCACAAGTAGTACGCGATGCAATCCTTTATGGATTGAGCATTGTGATTATCTATGTGGGGTTGGGCTTGTTAGTGACGCTGATCTTCGGTGCATCAGCATTGAATGCACTGAGCACCAACGCGGTGGTGAATATCATCTTCTTCCTTATCTTGGTACTATTTGCGGCATCATTCTTTGGTGCATTTGAAATCACCTTGCCAAGTTCATGGTCCACAGCACTCAACAGCAAATCCAGCAATACCACTGGCTTCCTCAGCATCTTGATGATGGCATTCACATTGGTGATTGTATCTTTCTCTTGCACAGGTCCAATCATCGGCACCTTACTCGTAGAGGCAGCAGGCAAATCACTCCTTGCCCCTACAATGGGTATGTTAGGTTTTGCGATTGCGTTGGCATTGCCATTCTCGCTATTTGCAATGTTCCCATCGGTATTGAAGAAATTGCCTAAGTCTGGAGGTTGGATGAACACCTTCAAAGTCACCCTCGCCTTCCTTGAGTTGGCATTGGCATTGAAGTTCCTCAGCGTGGCTGACTTGGCATACGGCTGGCATATCTTGGACCGCGAGGTGTTTGTATCACTATGGATTGTGATATTCTCGCTACTGGGCTGCTACCTATTAGGCTTGATTAGTTTCCCACATGATGATGAAGACCAACGCAAAACCAGCGTACCACGCTTGTTCTTGGCAATTATTTCGTTGTCGTTTGCGATGTATATGGTACCAGGCCTGTGGGGTGCACCACTCCGTGCTATCTCTGCATTTGCACCACCTATGACCACCCAAGACTGGGTAATGACACCAGGCGCTACAACTGGCAACTATCAATTGTCAACTGTCAACTATAAGACCATGACCAACCACGGCGGACAAATCACCTTCACCGATTATGACGAGGGTATGGCATTTGCGAAGGAGAACAACATGCCAGTGTTCTTGGACTTCAACGGCTTTGGCTGTGTCAACTGCCGTAAGATGGAGGCAGCTGTGCTGAGCAAACCAGAGGTGGCAGAGCATATGCACAAGTATGTATTAATTTCACTCATCGTAGATGATAAAACCAAGTTGGAAGAGCCAATCACCGTAGAGGAGAACGGCAAAACCGTTACCTTGAAGACAATCGGTGACAAGTGGAGCCACATGCAACGCGCTCACTATCAATCCAATGCACAACCATACTACGTGCAACTCGATGCTGATGGCAACCGTATCGTGGAAGGCAGCTACGCCTACGATGAAGATATCGAAAAATTCCTCAATTGGCTGAAATATTAATTAAGTATTTTTAATTATGAATTTTCAAGATAAAAAAACATATAATCCAACAGCGCAGCGATCTAACAGCTCCGAAGGAGCGTTTCCCACCCGTCGTCCTCCTGAGAAGGAGATGATCTTTGGTATTCGTGCCATCATAGAGGCAATTGATGCGGGCAAGACTTTGGACAAGATTCTTCTACGTCGCGATATGACCTCCACCATCGGTAAGGAGCTGCTCAAGCGACTGATGGGTACCACTACGCCTGTGCAAAAAGTACCTGTGGAGAAACTCAACCAATATACAGATAAGAATCACCAAGGTGCAATTGCATTCTTAAGTCCAATCGACTTTTGCTCTTTAGAAACGCTCGTCCCAACCCTCTTTGAGGAGGGTAAAACACCACTATTGATGGTTCTGGACGGCGTGACCGATGTGCGCAACTTTGGTGCCATTGCTCGCACATGTGCGTGCGCTGGCGCGGATGCGCTAATCATAGGTTCGCACGGCAGTGTGGCAATCAATGGCGACGCGGTGAAAACATCGGCAGGCGCATTATACCATTTGCCTGTTTGCAAGGTGGATAATCTGCAACACGCGTTGCAGTTCCTCCGCGATTCAGGTTTTACGGTATTGGCAGCTACCGAACATGCTACTGCCAACTATACAGAAGTGGATATGACCATGCCAACAGCCATCGTGATGGGTAGCGAGGAGAAAGGCATCTACGAAGGTAACCTGCGTATATGCTCACACCAAGTGCGCATCCCGATGTCAGGCGTAATAGAGAGTTTGAACGTAAGCGTAGCAGCAGGAGTAATGCTCTACGAAGCAGTGAGACAACGCGGATGTTAATAATTTTTGACTTAGACGGCACACTCATCAATACGATTGATGACTTGGGACAAGCATGCAACCATGCATTGTCAGCATGTGGATTCCCTACGCACGAGATTGCGGACTACCCTCGCTTAGTTGGCAATGGCATCAACAAGCTCATTGAGCGGGCCCTGCCAGAGGAGCATCGCAACGAAGCTACGGTGCTGCGTTTGCGTGAGCATTTCGTGCCTTACTACGATGCACACAACTGCGATCTTACCCACCCATACGATGGTGTTGCCGAACTGCTACAGACATTGAAAGCCGCAGGGCATACACTGGCAGTGGCGTCTAACAAATACCAAGCAGCCACCGAAAAGATTGTAGCTCAGCTATTCCCTGGTATCTTTGACGTAGTATTAGGCGAACGCGAGAATGTCCCTCGCAAACCCGATCCGCAAATCGTATACGATATTCTATCAACTGTCAACTATCAACTATCAACTGAAAATTGCCTCTATATCGGCGATTCGCTGGTGGATGCGGAAACTGCTAAGGCAGCAAAAGCTACTCTTGTGCTCTGCACATGGGGATTCTGCACGGAAGAACAGTTGGCGACAGCACAGCCTAATTACATGATACATCATCCATCCGAAATACTACAAATCATACAAGCACATGAATGAGATTATTCAATATATCATCACCTTTTTGCTCTATGACAATGAAGTAGCAGCGAATCAGGTAGGCTATACCGCTGACGAAAGTCAATGGAGCAACTATCGCGTGGTGATTGTGCCTAACGGACATTTGGGCAAAAAGATTGTTATGCCTAATTTGGAAGAAGTGAAAGTAGAGCCATTGGGCGAAACAGCACAAGATGGTAAAAATAGTTGGATTATTCGCACAGATATCATCTACAATACATTCTTCTTTATTTCACGCGCAGAAGAGTTAATCAACAACCAGCGCGATAAGCATGGGCGATTTCTTGCAGAATACTCCATTCTTGGCAAACAAAATCGCTTAATGATTCCTACGGTAGATGAATACGCCCGTATGCTGATGAAGCTACTCGACTTACCACTCCCTACTCCATCATTCAGCCATGTTTACCTGACACACGATGTTGATTCCATCGCTCACTATCGCCACGTGCGCGGAGTCGTAGGAGGCATATTACGTGGGCATTGGCTAAAGGTATTGGCATCGTTGCGCGATATACACAACGACCCTGCTTTCACCTTCTCTTGGTTGATTTCGCAAGATAAGAAGGTGGCAAATGCCAAATGTATTTACTTTATCAAAGATACGTTGGGCAAAGGCTATGACTATCCACAGTACGATTTATATGGCAAGGATTTTGAAATTGTAGAACAATTGATTGAAAACAGCGGCGCAAAGATGGGTATACATTCCAGTTATTATGGTTCTTTATCCACTACCGTTGAGTTGTATGGGCACATAGTTGATCAGCCTACATTCTTGCCACAAAAGCAGATTTATCATCGTAGTCATTACCTCAACTGCTCCATCGACCAAATGCAACGTTGGGCAGACTTGCTTATTAGTGATGATTTCACAATGATGTTCCCCGATCAAGTAGGTTTCCGTTTGCAAACCACTCGTGCAGTGCGTTGGATTAATCCTCAGACAATGGAGCTTACCAATTTAGTGCTTCATCCTTTAACCGTCATGGACTGCACGTTAAGTAATCCACAATACATGAACCTCAGCGAAGATGAGGCATATTTCGAGTGTCAACGATTGTTTGAAAAGATACATCAAAACGCAGGCGAGGTAGTACTCTTATGGCATAATACCATTATTACAGATGATGGTTATCATCGCTCGTTGTATCCTAAATTATTGAGTTTATTAAAATGCGAATAATCACCATCATAGGAGCTCGCCCACAGTTTGTGAAAGCAGCGATAGTTAGTCGCTATATTCGCCTTCACAACGACAATTCCTCTATTCATATCGAGGAAAAGATTCTACATACCGGGCAGCACTATGATTACAACATGAGCCAAGTATTCTTTGAGCAGATGGGCATCCCTACCCCAACTTGGCACTTGGGCTGTACTAATGACATAGCATGTATGCGTGATGCCATTATTCCACTTATCGATGGTCAAGCAGATTATATCATGGTATATGGCGATACCAACTCCACTTTAGCAGGTGCCCTCGCAGCAGAAGCATGCAATATCCCATTGATACATATAGAAGCTGGTTTACGTAGCTACAATATGGAGATGGCAGAGGAGTACAACCGTATCGAAACAGACAAACGCGCAGCATTATTGTTCTGCCCAACATATACTGCGGTAGAAAATCTGCGCAAGGAAGGCATCACGCAGGGCGTATATCACGTCGGCGACGTAATGTATGATGCTACATTGTATTTCGCCCAACAAGCAGACAATCGATCTACCATTTTACACCAACTGAATATCTCTCCGAAACAATATTATTTAGCAACTATTCATCGTGCTCAAACTACCGATAACATCAATCGATTATCCAATATTCTATCGGCCTTCCTGCAAGTGCAAATGCCAATTATACTCCCACTTCATCCCCGTACACGCAAAGTGATTGAGCAATCCGATACGCTGACACGACTGGTACAAGATACCCCCCACTTGCACATCATCGATTCGGTGAGCTATTTAGATATGTTGCTCTTGGAAAAACACGCAGCATTGATTCTCACCGACTCTGGCGGAGTGCAAAAAGAGGCTTATTTCCACCATACTCCTTGCATTACGATGCGTGATGAAACCGAGTGGATAGAGACTATTTCTGCTGGGTGGAATACGATTGTAGGTACCGACACCGTACGTATCCTACATGCTATCCAACACCCCAAACAACCACAAAACGAAATTACCGAATATGGCTGCGGCAAAGCGGCTGCCAATATAATACAGATACTATGTCAAAACGAATATTGATATTATGTGAAGCCATTGCTCCACCAGCCTTCAGTCCGCGTATCCTTACGCTGATAGAATGGTTGCAACAAAACGGTTGGCAATGTACTCTCATCACAGAAGAATGTGCTGAGCAGGCATTTCATACGGATATATGTCCGATATACCAAATGCCTGCATACCATCATCTCCTGCTTGATAAATTATGCTGGGGAAAAGATAAGGCACTATATCAATTTGCAAAGCAGATGGTGGATATCAATACATTTGATCTAATATTCTGCTCTTCATACTATTATTTCCCATTATACGCTGCCCATTTGTTGGCACAAGAGTATCATATTCCTTTAGCTATTGACTTACGCGACATCGCAGAGCAATGGGGAGAGACTGCATACTTCACTCGCAAACTGACACCATTCAACAAACTCAATTACTGGATAGGAAAGATATACGAACGCAAGCAACTGCGTGTACGCAATCGCATACTTCGAAGTGCCAATATAGTAACATCTGTTTCCCCTTGGCATCAAAACATATTGGCAAAATACAATGCAAATACCCATTTGATTTATAACGGCTACGATGCGAATGTATTTGTTCCTAAAGACCTTATATGCGATTATTTTTACATCACATATTTGGGCAAACTCTACTCCACCCAATTACGCGATCCTCGCTTGCTATTTGAAGCACTCAGGCAATTGACATCGGAAGAAAAAATTGATTCTAAACACGTTAGAGTGCTATTCCATACGGATCCTAATGGTATGCAACAACTTCAAGAGTTAGGCGAATACTACCAAATCGCACCATTGTTAAATATCAATGGGTATATCCCTCGTCAAGCGATTTTGCCTGTTATGTATCAATCGTCTATTCTCCTTGTACTAACGACATTATCTACCCCCACAGGCACACACGGCATTATGGGTACAAAGTTCTTTGAGAATATCGGTATAGAGAAACCTATTTTATGTGTACGTTCCGACGAAGAATGCCTTGCTGATGCAATCCAAAAGACCAATGCAGGTTTAGCAGCAACCAGTGTGGATGAGGTCAAGGCATTTATCCTTGAGAAATACCAAGAATGGCTACAACATGGCTATACCCGACAAGCAGTCATCAACAAGGAGCAATTTACTCGTCAACATGAGGCTGAGCAGTTCGAACAACTATTCATTCAAACATTGAAATCCTAAAACGTTGAAAACATTGACCACCATATCCGTCATAGTACCCATATACAATGCTGAAAAATATTTGGCAAAGTGTATCGAATCCCTGATACAACAGTCACATACAGCATTGCAAATCATCCTTGTCAACGATGGTTCCACTGACCAAAGTTTGACTATCGCTGAGCAATATGCTCAACAAGATGCACGTATCCAATTGTATTCACATCCCACTAACCAAGGGCAATCCGCTGCACGTAATCTTGGACTGCAACATGCCACAGGCGAGTTCATCTCATTCGTTGATGCCGATGACTATGTGGATAACGATTTCTATGTGTATATGTTGCACCATATAGGCAATTTAGATTGTGTACAAATAGGTTATAGACGTGTCACCAAGCAAGGGAAAGTATTGATTCAGAAACTGCCTAGGCATTTCCACCAATTTACCTCACCATGTATGCGCCTGTATCGACACGAGTTTTTTACCCAGCACCATTTGAGTTTCCCTATGGGTATGATCTATGAGGATGTCATATTTTCATTGGATTTTTGGGCAACTAAGCCCACCTACAAAATGCTGCCATACACTGGCTACAACTACCTTGCAAACACCAATTCTACGACTGCCACACGCAATCTCGTAGCCAAAGAATTGCTATTTGCCACACTCAAGGAAAAGCGCCAAAAGAGCAAAAACATCGCTCACCGCTTGCTCATTCTCTATACCATCATCCGACTTAAATTCCATTTTAAACGATATGACTAACGCTCAACTCCTTCATCTACTCCGCTCAGAGGTTATTCCTGCCATCGGTTGTACGGAGCCGATTGCAGTAGCATTGTGTGTAGCTCGCGCGAAAGAACTCCTTGGCTGCGAACCCGATGCGATAACGGTTTACCTCTCAAAGAATGTCTATAAGAATGCCCTCGCGGTAGGTATTCCCAATACGGGTATGACGGGTTTGCCTATTGCCATCGCACTGGGCGCCACAGTGGGTAAATCTGAGTATATGCTGGAGGTGCTACGCGATGCCACACCAGAAACGGTAGCGTATGCCAAGGACTACATGTTGCGCGTGCCTGCACAGATTCATATCAACTACGAGGCGCCAAGCATTCTCTATATCCATGCCGAAGTGCGCAAAGGCGATCAAACGGCACAAGCCACTATCATGGATGAGCATACCCATTTTGTTACAGAAGCCTCTCCTAAATCCTCCCCTAAAGGGAAGGACTTTAATAGCGAGGAAAAACACCCTTCCATTCAGGGAGGGGCGGGAGTAGGCCTCTCTCTCCGCCGTGTGTATGACTTTGCCATGGAGGTCGATATCCATGATCTTACTTTCTTGAAAGAGGGAGCCGAGATGAATACCGCTGCCGCAGAAACATCGTTTGCAGATCAATATGGTCATGGATTAGGAAGACTATTGCGAGCGAATACGCTGACTGCAACACCCGAAATGGAAAAGCTCTTTGGCAACACATTATTCACCAAGATCATCAGTTACACTTGCGGTGCATGTGATGCACGTATGTCGGGTGCGATGGTACAAGTTATGAGTAACTCGGGTTCAGGCAATCAAGGTATTTCGTGCTCTATTCCCGTGTATTTGTACGCGAAAGAGAATAATTGCACAGAAGAACAAACTCTTCGCGCGCTAGCGCTCAGCAATCTCACCGTCATCTATATCAAACAATCGCTCGGTCGATTGTCGGCATTGTGCGGCTGCGTGGTAGCGGCTACAGGTTCGGCAGCTGGTATCACCTATCTGATGGGAGGCAATTATGAGGAGATTACCTATGCGATTAAAAATATGATTGCCAACATTTCAGGAATGATCTGCGACGGTGCCAAACCGGGTTGTGCGTTGAAAGTCACCAGCGGTGTAGCGACGGCTATATTCAGCGCCTATTTAGCGATGCAACACTCCTATGCTGATTCCACCGAAGGTATTGTCGAAGACGATATCGATCGCACAATCCGCAATCTCACGCGTATCGGTCACGATGGTATGAAGGTCACCGACGACCTCATCCTCGACATCATGACCCACAAACAATAACCACAGACGACAATGAATAATTCAAAATTCAAGAAGATTCGCGCATACTACTCTGGCTGGATCCTCCCGTTGGTAGATTTCCTTATCATCTACCCTATCCTTCTGATAATGAAGCGTAAGACCACCCGTAGTATCCAATTGCAATACCACGGTGATAAGCAACAAATCGAGCAAGACATCCGCCAAGGCGCTTTCTTTATGACTAACCATCGCGACATTGTCATGGATGCTGCATGGCTCACTTTCCTGCTCCGCACACGCTATTTCATCCATCCCTATTTCGGTATTGGAAATAATCTGTTTGGCAAATGGTGGATTGAGCATGTTGTCCGTTTCTTGCGTGCTTTCGTGGTTATCCGCAATGGTGGGTTCCGCGATCAGGTCAATAATGCTACGACCCTCTCGCAATATATCCGTCACTTGCGTAAACGCCACAAATCCATTTGGTTAGCGCAACGCGAAGGCCGTGCAAAGGACGGCAACGATATCACCCAACCAGGTGTGTTGAAGATGCTCACTATCGATGCTGAAGACTTCTTCCAAAGCATCAAGGAACTCAATATCTGCCCTATCAGTATCTCTTACGAATATGACCCTTGTGACTACCTCAAGGCACGCGAGATGCAGCTCAAACGCGATAATCCTAAGTGGAAAAAATCCCGCAAAGATGACCTCATATCCATGCAAGTGGGTATCAATGGGCAGAAGGGACGTATCGTCTATCGTTTGACTCCATCTATCAACCACGAGATTGACCAAGCCTTGGCGGCGCACCCAGAGTTGCGCGAACTTAGCCGCAACGAGCAGATTCTGTTCGTTTGCCAACTCATCGATCAGCATATCCATGCGGCGTATGAAATTTATCCTCGCGGCACGGAGTTTGACGAGTATATCGAGAGCCGCTTGCAACTTATCCATCTCTCCAACAAGGACACGAACTTCCTCCGTGCCCGCCTATATGAGATGTACAACAACCCCGTACTAAACCACGAGAAAGCGGTAAAATAGTACGTGAAGGAGTGCGACGGAACGCACTTTGAGTATTGCACCCGAAGAGTCTCCACACCTTGAGTGGAATATTGAAGATCGTATACAGATAGATAAATCTATCTTTTTTACTAATAATACTCGTTTGCTTGCGTATGTGCGTTTTTTTTTGTACCTTTGCGCCCAAATTTAGAAAGGTGAAAACTGAAAACATATGATAACAATAGAACAACTCAAAGAGATTCAACAACGTGCCGATAAGCTCAAGCAATACTTGGCTATCGACGAGAAACGCGTACAACTGGAGGAAGAAGAACTCCGCACACAAGACCCTGGATTTTGGGAAGATGCCAAAGCCGCTGAAGCACAAATGCGCAAGGTGAAAGGAATCAAGGCATGGATTGAGGGATACGAAGGTGTGCGCGCAGCGACAGAAGAGCTCCAATTGGCTTTTGACTATTGCAAAGAGGAACTCGTGACGGAAGATGAGGTAGATGCAGCATACGCACATGCCATCAAAGAGGTTGAGGCACTCGAAATGAAGAACATGCTATCGCACGAAGAAGATCAGATGCCAGCCGTGCTGAAAATCGTTTCTGGAGCAGGCGGTACCGAGGCACAAGATTGGGCAGAGCAACTCATGCGCCTCTATCAACGCTATTGCGAAAAGCACGACTACAAAGTAACCATCGCCAACCTACAAGAGGGCGACGAAGCGGGTATCAAGACCGTCACCTTCAATATCGAAGGCGACATGGCATACGGCTATCTCAAGTCTGAGAACGGTGTCCACCGCCTCGTACGCGTGAGTCCATACAATGCACAAGGCAAACGTATGACCTCCTTCGCATCGGTGTTTGTAGTGCCATTGATTGATGATACAATTGATATTCAGGTAGATCCTTCTGCTATTTCATGGGATACCTTCCGCTCTTCAGGTGCAGGTGGTCAGAACGTCAACAAGGTGGAATCGGGTGTGCGCTTGCACTATAAATTCATCAACCCGCTCACCAACCAACCTGATGAGATTGTGATTGAGAACACCGAGACACGCGACCAGCCCAAGAACCGCGAGAATGCCCTCCGCCACTTACGTAGCCAACTCTACGAACTCGAACTCGAGAAACGTCGCCAAGCTGCTGCCAAGGTAGAAGCTGGCAAGAAGAAGATCGAATGGGGAAGCCAGATACGCAGTTACGTCTTTGACGACCGCCGTGTGAAAGACCATCGCACCAACTATCAGACTAGCAATGTGAATGCTGTGATGGATGGTGATATCGACGAGTTTATTAAAGCATATTTGATGGAGTTCCCCGATTAACAATCATAACAATGAAGATAGCACTCATCGGATACGGCAAAATGGGACATATCATCGAGTCCATTGCTCTTGAGCGTGGACATGAGATTGTATGTATCATTGATAAAGATAATACGGAGGACTTCCACTCCGCTGCATTCGCCTCTGCAGATGTAGCCATTGAATTTACTACCCCTCAAACAGCAGAAGCAAATGTATTGCGTGCTTGGGCAGCAGGCGTACCAGTGGTCTGTGGTACCACGGGATGGAAGATTGAGGAATTTCGAATTAAGAATTTTGAATTAAGAACGAAGAACTCTGACCGCGGCTTAATGTGGTCGTCCAACTATAGTATTGGCGTAAACCTTCTTTTCGCCCTCAACAAGCAATTGGCGAAATTCATGGAGACATACCCTAATTATACGCCTCACATGACCGAAGTGCACCATATCCATAAATTGGATGCCCCCAGCGGCACCGCCAAGACATTGCAAGAGGCTATTGGCGAAGAGCGTCTTCCTGTAACCGATATTGAGTCTATCCGCGAGGGCGAAGTGCCAGGCATACACACCATCACATGGGATAGCGAGGTCGATACCATCACCATCAGCCACTCAGCCAAATCACGCAAAGGTTTTGCCCTCGGCGCCGTGATTGCAGCTGAATGGATGAAAGGCAAGATAGGTTGGCATGAATTTTCTGAAGTAATCCTTAGTTAAATACACACATATAGATGATGAAAACTTTTCAAGATAGAATCAAAGATGTGACCACCAAAGGGTGGATTTCTTGCGGCGTATGGTGCGCTATTTACATCGCTTTTGTCGTTTGGGTGGCATGGGACGATTGGGCAAGTCTTGGTTGGCTAGTACTTCTGCCTATCATAGCCGACATGTTTACCACCAAGTATATCCCTTGGAACTGGTGGAAAAAGTATAAACCCCTCACTAAAGAAGAAGAGGCAGCTGGCAAAAAGAATCCGCATGCAAATACAACTTTGTACACCATTTGTTCGTGGATAGATGCCATCGTGTTTGCCTTGGTAGCCGTGTATTTCATCAATGTGTATATCTTCCAAAACTATCAAATACCTACTTCGTCTTTAGAGAAGACCTTGCGCGTTGGTGACTTCTTGTGCGTGAATAAAATGGCATATGGTGCGCGCGTACCTAATACCCCACTCTCCATGCCACTCGTACAACACACCTTCCCCTGGGGCGGTAAGAGTTACATAGAGAACCCACAGTGGGAGTACAAGCGCCTCAAAGGTTGGGACAAAGTGGAGAAAGGCGATATCGTGGTATTCAACTTCCCAACAGGCGACACCGTTTGCACTAAGATGCCCAACCCTGATATTTACACCCTCCGTCATATCTACGGCAAACGCACCGTAGAGAATCGCAAGGATATGTTTGGCGAGATTGTTGTTCGCCCTGTGGATAGACGCGAGAATTATGTAAAGCGCTGCGTAGGCACACCAGGCGACACGTTGCAAATCATTGATAATGTAGTATATCTCGATGGCAAAGCAGAACCTGTTCACCCCTATTTGCAATACAATTATTTGGTCAAGACCGATGGTCAAGTCCTAACGAATACTTATCTGAGAGAATTAGGAATTTCCAAAGAAGATTTGGCGACGGAGCAGAAAAATATAATTAAGGGGTGTTATCGCTTACCATTGACAACCGAAATGAAAGCCAAGCTAGCGAAGAATCCGCATGTGCGCAGTATCGACATCGAACCAGAAGTGCTTGGCGGCGATGTCTATCCATTGGGGCATAACTCGTGGACACGCGACAACTACGGCCCCATCTATATCCCTGCCAAAGGCGATACGCTTATGATTACCGAGGAGAACTTCTGGGTGTACAAACGCATTGCCGATGCCTATGAGTTCAAAACCATGAAGATTGGCGAACCCTATGTATTTGAGATGGATTACTACTGGATGATGGGCGATAATCGCCATAAGTCGGCAGATAGTCGCTATTGGGGATTTGTGCCTGAAGATCATATCGTTGGTCGCCCAATGTTCGTTTGGCTGAGCATTGAGAAAGACAATCCTTGGGGCAAAGGACATATCCGCTGGAAGAGAATTGGTTTGAGCAACTTTGAGTAAAAACATTGCGTCCCGAGTCTAGAATCCTGATTCCAAAAGATGATATTGCCAACGACATATATGGGTAGTGCTGAATGGTATCGCCAGTTTTTGGCAAATCCATCGACAGTGCAGATTGAGGTGATGGAGAGTTTTCCCAAACAAACCTACCGTAATCGCTGCACCATCACCACGCCAGATGGTCCGCTAACTTTAAGCGTTCCCGTGAAGCGTGCTGACAGCAAGCAGTTGACCAGAGATGTGGAGATCAGCTATCAACAACGCTGGCAACACCAGCATTGGATTGCCCTCGTGAGTGCCTACAAACGCACACCATATTTCGATTATTATGCAGATTTCTTCCGTCCGTTCTATGAACAAGAAACACGCTTTTTAGTCGATTTCAACGAGAAAATCCACGAAGTAATCGTTCGCCTGATGGCGAACCGAGAGCCAGGAGCAAAGAACCAAGAACAAAGACTAATTACTACTGTAGATTGGGCAGGGCAAGATTTAGAGCAAGCATTCGGCAACGGACAAAGTATATTAGACATATTATTTGAATACGGACCAGAATCCGTAATGAAGATATGAATATAGATTGGAGTAAACTCACATTTCACTATACCGAGACGGACTATATTGTTCGTGCGGCGTGCAAGAATGGCGTATGGGAACAGCCCTATGCCACACGCGACAAGATGATTCCTATCCATGCTGCAGCCACTGGTCTGCACTATGGACAAGAGTGTTTCGAAGGACTCAAAGCCTTCCGAGGCGTGGACGGCAAAGTGCGCATCTTCCGCATGGAAGAAAACGCCAAGCGTATGTACCACTCTGCAGAAGGACTACTGATGACACCTGTGCCCGTGGAATTATTTTGCGAAGCGGTGTTACTAGCTTTGGAGAAGAACATCAATTTCCTTCCCCCCTACGAGACAGGCGCCACCCTCTATTTCCGCCCATTATTGGTGGCTACCACACCCGATATTAGTGTAGGACCTGGCAAAGATTGCGAGTTTGTGGTTATACCTACGCCTATCGGTCCGTATTTTCCAAACGGCTTCAAGGGCATGCCCGCTATAGTGAATCGTACTGTGGACCGCGCAGCGCCCAAAGGCACTGGTTGCTGGAAAGTCGGTGGCAACTATGCAGCATCCTTCCGTGCCAGCGAAGCCGCGCATGCCATGGGCTATGAGTGTATGTTCACCGATGCCAAAACACATAAGTATATTGATGAGTGCACGGCTTCCAATTTTATTGGAATAAGCCCCCGCCCTACATCTCCCCAATGTTTAGAGAACGCCCGCAAAACGGGCTATAGTTTAAGAGCACCCCATAACGCCGCGAGCGTTATCGGGGACCCCGCTGAGTTTAGAGGCTACGAGTACCTTACCCCGCGCAGTAGCGCCATCTTGCCAAGCATCACCAATGACTCGCTGATGACATTGGCAAAGGAGATGGGCATGAAGGTCACTCGCCGTAAGATTCGTGTCGAGGAACTGGCAGATATGCAGGAAGCCGCTGCATGCGGAACCGCATGCGTGATTTCGCCTTTGACCAAAGTCGTTGACCCAGATCATCATGTTACCTACTCTTTCGGCGACAAACCCGGTCCAATATTGACGAAACTCTACCACACCCTGCAAGACATTCAATACGGAAGAGTAGAAGACAAATATGGCTGGTGTATAGTGGTGGAGTAAAGATTATATGCAACCCCTTTTTAATAAAATACAATCAACATTCTTCAATTCAACGAGATTGCTAACAAAACGCATAGTTTTGTGGGGGGTACTTTGTATATTGTCAATGGGTTCTGCTTTGGCTCAACTCAATACCGATCGAATCACCGCAATTGGACGTAATGCCTTGTACTTTGACGACTATGTGCTTAGTATTCAATACTTTAATCAAGTCATCAAAATCAAGCCCTATCTCAGTGAACCCTATCTACTCCGTGCTATTGCTAAGATTCAATTGGGGGACTATACTGGTGCAGAGTTGGATTGCAACGCTGCCATAGCGCGCAATCCGTTTCATCCAGGAGCATATTATACCCGCGGATTCATCTACCGCCAAACCGACCAACTGGAGAAAGCAGAACGCGATTTCAGCGAGGCACTTATCTTCGCCCCTGAGAATAGGACCTATATCGCTATGCGCGCAGATGTACTGGCAGAGATGGAGCAATATGACCTCGCCTTACGGGATATCAATCACCTACTCCATCGTGACCCACAATCGGCATCACTGCACTTTGAGAAAGGTAGTATATGCTTGCGTAGCCATGACACGATATGTGCCTTAGATGCCTTTACCAAAGCTACGGAATACGACTCGCAGAACCCTGCCAACTGGTCAGCATTGGGTTTGGTGCAACTCATGCAAGACAATCAAGACGATGCGCTTTCATCACTCAGCAGGTCTATTGAGCATGGTAGCAAATGGGCAGGCGACTACATCAATCGCGGTATCATCTATTATCGCAAACATAACTACCGTAGTGCCCTTGCGGACTATGACAAGGCGGTGGCACTCTCGCCACGCGATGCACAATGCTATTACAACCGCGGTGTACTACGACAGGAGTTGGGCGACTACAACCGTGCCTTGGAGGACTTTACACAGGCTATTAACTTTGCACCCGACAGGATAGAACTGTACTACCAACGCGGTATGGTGCAACTGCAACTGCGTCAATGGCAAGAGGCGCTCAATGACTTTAATACCATCATCGAGCGTTATCCCTATTTCTTACCTGCTTACTACCTCGCCGCTCAAGCCGAGACCTCACTCGGACATGGCAAAGAGGCTTATCAACTGCGCCAACAAGCATACGGTCTTGAACAAAAGAAAGATAGTATCCAATCGCTACAGACTAATATGCAATTGGCTGAGAATCAGCCACAACAGCGCGACCGGCGCAAAGAGTTTTCTGCCCTTGCAGCACAAAACCAAGAAGCTAATGATGAGGAGAACAAATACGATAGCGACACCCGTGGTACGGTACAAAAGCGCTATACAGATGTGGTGAATGAGCCTAATATCTTCCTCTCATACTACGCATCCAATACCAATGCCAACTCACTGCGCCAAACCAATTACTCGCATGCCACTGTAGATGCGTACAACCGCGCTATGCAATTGCCTGCCCCACTGCGCTTCACCACCCTGGAGATAACCCTCACGGCGGATATGGTGAATCAGCACTTCGCGCAAATCAGTAGCCTATCGCACCAGATTGACTTGCTCGAGCAAATAGCAATGCCTCATTCACAAAACAATGCACAACTATGTGCCGCGTACATTGCGCGTGCCTTTGAGTTTGCATTGGTGCAAGATTACTCTTCAGCGTTGGACGATGTCACCCGTGCCATACTGATGGATGGTACATTATACTTCGCCTATTTCTGCCGTGCCAACTGGCGGTATAAGTTGTTGGAATATAAGCGTGCAATGGGTGAGGCGACCGACAAAGCAGACTTTGAACTGATGATGCGTGACTATGACTATGTAATCAATCACCTACCCGACTTCTCTTTTGCATATTATAACAAAGCTAACATGCTCTGCGTACAGCAAGATTTCAAAGCTGCGATATCCTACTATACCCAAGCTATCACCACAGATGGTGACTTTGCGGAAGCATATTTCAACCGCGGTCTGACCTATATCTACATTGGCGAGCATGAAAAAGGCATTGCTGATTTGAGTAAGGCAGGTGAACTTGGTATCTATCAAGCATATAACTTGATTTCTCGATTTCAATAAGTTGCTGTTCATATAATAAGAAATGAATGGGCTAGAAACATCTATCTTTTTTGAAAAAATAATCAATTTGTTTGCGTATTTGCATTTTTTGTAGTAACTTTGTAGCATATTTATAATTCACTATGAAACGTATCTTAACTTTAGTTTTTGCCATTGCAATTGGCACGGGTTTGTATGCTATTGATAAACAAGCATTAGCAGATACTTTGACCCATTTTGTTAAATCACGCGCGTACACGAGCAACGTGACGGTGAGTCGCGTACGAGTTCGCAATTCACAAGTATTCATTTATACCAATCGCACATTGAGCCAAGTATCTTTGAGCAACAGTGAGGTGCGCGACCTGCGCCTATTGGTAAGTCAGATGATATTGGGTAACAACCAAGGCAAAGTGAGCATCTACACGGATGGCTACGAGGTGGGCGAACTGGTGACGACAGTACACCATCATCGCGCCAAGAATGAACGTTATACCCTACCCGCTACTGTCCAATGGGTAACCAATACTTCTCGTCCATACACGGCTAAGCAGGGTCTGGACGGCAAGCATATCGCTCTATGGGGAAGTCATGGGCAATATTTCCATCAACCTACGGAGTCATGGCGTTGGCAAAGAGCAAAGGTATGGAGTACGGTGGAGGATTTATATACAACCAGTTATACCATGCCATTCTTGGTACCGATGCTGGAGAATGCAGGTGCGGTGGTAGTACAACCTCGTGAGCGCGACACGCAAACGCATGAGGAGGTGGTGGATGATCGTGATGCAGTTCAAAGTGGTGCAACATTGTTCAATGTGGTTCAAGAAGGAAGTGGTTGGGGAAGAGATGAAGATGGTGTACTGATGGAAGGCGAGAATCCTTTTACTTTCGGTAATTATGCCACAGAAACAACAGGTAACAAGACCAAAGGTGAGATGAGATATACGCCATCATTGCCAGAAGGTGAATATGCGGTATATGTGAGCTATAAGACCTTGCCCAATAGTACCAGCAACGCGCAATATACTGTGGTTCATAAGGGACAAAAAACCACCTTTGCTGTGAATCAGAAGATGGGCGGTGGCACATGGGTGTATCTTGGCACGTTTGCCTTTGACGGCGACAAGGCAAATAACTACGTGAGTATAGCCGCAGCAGCCAATGGCAAAGACGTGGTGACTACTGACGCGGTGAAGTTTGGTGGCGGTATGGGAAGCGTAGCACGTTACAAGCAACCAGATAGTTTTGAGAATGTGAAATCGTCGAACACACTACCCGATGAGCAAGTAATCGTGGACAGCGTGCAATATCTAGAGGAATTGGCTCAGAATCAAGCCAATGCGGTGACCAGCGGTTTGCCACGTTATATCGAAGCTGCACGCTACTGGATGCAATACTCGGGTATTCCAGATAGCATCTACAACTACACCGACAGCAAAAACGACTATGTGGACGACTATGCAGCACGTGGTATTTGGGTGAACTACCTGGCAGGTGGTAGTGCTGCTAACCCTCATCAAGCAGGATTGAATGTGCCATTGCATGCTAGTTTGGCATTCCACACCGATGCGGGTGTGCGCAAAGATATGGTGGGTACACTCCTGATATACAAAGATCACGACGACGAGCAATGCAAAACCTACCCTACAGGCAAAAGCCGCATACTGAATCGCGATTTAGCAGACTATATGCAAACACAAATCGTGGAAGATATGCGTGCATCGTATGCCCCAGAATGGACCCGCCGTCAATTGGATAACTCATCGTATGCCGAAGTACGTCACCCTAAAGTGCCAGCGGTGTTATTGGAATTGCTTTCGCACCAAAATATGACCGATATGCAATATGGTCTTGATCCCCGCGTACGCTTCACAATCTCACGTGCGATGTACAAATCGTTCTTGAAGTTTATCCATGAGCAATATGGTACGGATTATGTAGTGCAACCATTGCCTGTACATGGTATGGCGATGAGTCGATTAGGCGAAGAGATACGGGTAAGTTGGCAATCTACTCTAGATGTGTTGGAGCCAACGGCGAAGCCAAGCTACTATATCGTTTATACCCGCACAAATGATGGCGATTGGAATAACGGTGTACGCGTGACAAAGAATGAATACACATTTACTGCTGAAGCAGGTACACGCTACGATATTCGCGTGGCAGCAGGCAATGCAGGTGGTCTGAGTTTCAAAAGCGAATTACTGTCGGCATATATTGCTCCTGAGGATAATGGCAACGTGCTGATTGTAAACGGCTTTACCCGCGTGAGCGGTCCTGAATGGTGGAGCGATAGCATCTATGGCGGTATTCGCCCTAATAGCCATGCTGTGCCATATGGCAAGGGCGTGAACTATATCGGTGAGGTGTATGACTTTGATAGTCGCAACGAATGGGTGACGGATGACAACTGTGGTTGGGGCATGTGCTATAGCGACCACATGGATCATCCTACTGTGGGTAACACGTTTGATTATTCTGCTATGCACGGCAAGGTATTGGCAGAGATGGGTTACTCGTATGTCACAACTAGTGTGGATGCATTGGATAGCATTGCGGGCTATGACGCAGTGGACGTGATATTGGGCAAGCAGAATACCACAATCATGGGTAAGGATACTTCGTTCCATTGTATGCCTATGAACTTGCAACACGCACTCACGCACTATCTGCAACATGGCGGTCGCCTATTGCTAGCAGGTGCGTACATCGCGAGCGACATGACCAGCGAGGAGGATAAGGCGTTTATCAAGAATCAGTTGCATTATGAGTTCCGCACCACCAACGCTTCAAAAACAGGCAAGATACGCATCGAACGTCAGTTGGAAAAAGGCAATTACACCTTCCGCACAGAGCCCAACGACACGATGATCCATACCGAGAACGCGGATGGTATCTACCCCGCAGAGGGTGGCATTGTGGTGGCACGTTTCCCTGAAGCCAATGTGGCAGCAGCAATTGGGTATGACAAAATAGAAGAAGGTGGCGCAAAAACGCTGTGCTGGAGCATTATGCTAGAGAGTGCATATGAGTTTGATGCGCTATACAAAGCAAGTATTAAATGGTTGATGAAATAAAATAGATATTAGACCGCCTTCGGCTGAGAGACCGCAGTGCTGTTAGAAGTTAGAAATAAAAAGTGATGAAAAAGAAAAAGAATTTACCATTATTGGAAAATATTGAGATTACGGGTATAGCTGCTGAGGGCAAAGCCCTTACGCGTGTGGATGATATGGTGCTATTTGTGCCTTACTGCGTACCTGGCGATATTGTGGATATACAGGTAACACGCAAGAAACACTCGTTTATGGAAGGACGTGTGGAGCGTATCGTGAAGCCATCACCTGTGCGGTGCGAGCCTGTGTGCAAGCACTATGGCGAGTGCGGTGGTTGCAAGTGGCAAATACTACCTTATGAAGAGCAATTGCGCCATAAGCAACAGCAGATTGTGGACAATCTTACGCGTATCGGTAAGATTGAACTCCCCGAGATCTCCCCTATCCTCGGTAGTAAGGAGGTGTATGAATACCGCAATAAGTTGGAGTTTACCTTCTCTGATCGCAAATGGCTGAGTTGGGATGCGATCCGCGCCGCAGGCGGATTAGAAAACGTGGACAACAGTCACGGACTAGGTTTCCATATCCCGAACTGCTTTGATAAGGTATTGGATATTACCGAGTGCCACCTTATGCCCGATATTAACAACCGCATCCGCAATGGCATACGCGAGTATGCACGAGGATTGGGTATCACCTTCTATAATGAGCACGCGCACGAGGGACAACTGCGTACATTGATTCTGCGCTCAAACCATAAGGGTGAGATTATGCTCATCATAGTATGGGCAGACGAACCTGATATGCGCGTAATGGAGTATGTCCGCGATAGTTTCCCTGAGATTATCAGTCTGTTGTATGTGGTGAATCGCAAGTTTAATGACACCATCGGCGACCAAGAAGTGCATGTCTTTCACGGGCAAGACCATATCATGGAGCAGATGGAGAATCTGCAGTTTAAGGTAGGCCCTAAATCCTTCTACCAAACCAATACCTTGCAGGCATACGAGCTCTATAAAGTAGCACGTGAGTTTGCAGGACTGACGGGCAACGAATTGGTATTCGACCTCTATACAGGTACAGGCACCATTGCCAATTTCGTAGCACACCAAGCACGCCAAGTGATTGGTATTGAGTATGTTCCAGAAGCAATTGAGGATGCCAAAGTTAATGCGAAGATTAATAAGTTGGATAATACCCTATTCTTCGCAGGCGATATGAAGGACATTTTAAATGAGGACTTTATCGCGCAATATGGGCGCCCAGATGTAATTATTACTGACCCACCTCGTGCAGGTATGCACGAGGATGTGGTGAATACGATTTTATTTGCCGAGCCCAAGCGCATTGTGTATGTGAGTTGCAACCCTGCTACGCAGGCACGCGATTTGAATATGTTGGATGTCAAATACCGTGTGGTGAAAGTGCAACCAGTGGATATGTTCCCTCATACGCATCATGTGGAGAATGTAGTATTGTTGGAAAAGCGATAACTATCATCAATTGCATCTATATGGCCGAACAACGCATACTAATAGTAGATGATGAAGAGGATATTTGCATGATCCTCTCCTATTCGTTGCAAAAAGCAGGATACAAAACACTTATTGCACACTCCGCAGAAGAAGCTTTGGAGAATTATGAATTAAGCATCAAGAATCATGAGATTGACTTGATTCTGCTAGATATTATGATGGGCGAGATATCGGGGTTAGAGATGGCGGAAAAGCTGAAAAGTGAAAACCATATTCCGCCAATTATATTCCTAACGGCATTGAGCGATGAGGATACTGTGCTACAAGGATTTAAGTTGGGTGCCGATGACTATATCAGCAAGCCTTTCCGTATAGCAGAAGTGTTGGCACGCGTGGCGGCAGTTCTTCGCCGTTCGGCAACGCTGAAGACGGCTGTTCAGAGTAGTTCAGAAGTTCAGAATAGTTCAACAATTGTATTCGAAGGAATTGTAGTGAATAAAGCGGATATGTCGCTCAAGGTGGATGGAGAAGCAGTAGTTATGACACGCAAGGAGATAGAACTGCTCTGCTATCTGCTTACCCATCGCGGGCAGATACTCTCGCGTGAGCATCTATTGAAGAATGTGTGGGATAGCAATGGTTTTGTGATGGAGCGTACTGTAGATGTGCATATCACCCACTTGCGCCGTAAACTCGGGCAATATGGGAAAAGGATAGTGACTAAGTCGGGATATGGATATATGTTTAGTGTTTAGAGGACGGCGCAAAGCGCCTACTGTTTAGTGAACGCCGCTAAAGCGGCTACTGTTTAGAGATTAGAGACATGAATATTTGGATAATTATAGGAATAGGGCTTGTGGCGATTTTAGGAGTGTGTTATGCTATCTACAAGCGTAAGATTAATCATGCACGTGAGCAGCAGCGATTGACATTGACGCAGAATATCAGTCACGAACTCAAAACACCTGTGGCAAGTATTCGTGGAGCTTTGGAAACTATTCTTATGCACCCCGACATGGATGAGGAGCAACGTAAGCAGTTTATAGAGCGTGCTTATCAGCAGTCAGGTCGTCTCGCCAACCTTGTGGAAGACATTTCTACGATCAATAAACTGGACACACAAACTGATTTCTACACCCGTTTGCAACTCGATTTGCATACAGTGGTAGAGAATGTGGTGCAAGACTTATCGCTACGCGCAATGCAAGCGGGGGCGACCATCACGCATAATATCCCTAAGCACTTGATTATCTCTGGAAACTATACACTACTCTACTCCATCTTCCACAATATTGTGGATAATGCACTCAACTATGTAGAGAAAGCGGAAATCAGTATTCAACTCATTAACCAAGATCCTGCGAACTTGTACTTTAGCATTAGCGACAATGGTCAGGGGCTACCCAATGAGGCATTAGCACATATCTTTGAGCGTTTCTATCGCGTAGATAAGGGAAGAAGTCGTAAAGTTGGCGGTACGGGATTAGGACTATCTATCGTAAAACATGCAGTGATATTCCATGGAGGAAACATCACCGCACTCAATCGTCAGGAAGGTGGTTTAGAGTATAAATTCTCCCTCGCCCGTCGTTCAAAATAGACCCGACCTCCCCTAGGGGAGGAGATGAGTCTAGGAGAATTATTAACTCATTTCTAACATGCGTTGGATAGGACGAATCGCATCTTTCGCAATCTCTTCATTTACAGTCACTTCGTTATTTTCGTTGAGTAAGCAATTGCGAAGATTTTGAAGCGTACACATACGCATATATTCGCACTCGTTGCAACCACCACCTTCAGCAGGTACAGGGATAAACTCCACATCAGGGCATGCCTTTTGCATCTCATGAAGGATACCACTTTCGGTCACCACAAGGAACGATTTATGCTCTGGATGTGCCTTTGCATAATTGAGTAATGCTTGGGTTGAGCCAATGACATCGGCATGCTGCAAGATAGATGCTTTGCACTCTGGATGCGCCAATACTGGAGCATTGGGATATTCAGCTTTCAAAGCGAGCAATGCATCCTCTGAAAAACGAGCATGCACATGACATCCGCCATTCCAAAGGTCCATCTTGCGCCCTGTCATGCGGTTGATATACCCGCCCAAGTTTTGGTCGGGGCCAAAGAGAATAGGTTTATCTTCTGGCAATTGCTTCACAATCTTCAGCGCATTGCTGCTAGTCACTACCACATCGGTAAGCGCTTTGACAGCAGCACTAGTATTCACATACGAAACGACTATGTGATCAGGATGCATTGCCTTCCATGCAGCTAGGTCCTCTGCCTTGCAGCTATCTGCCAAAGAGCATCCTGCCTCTGGGGCTGGGATAAGCACTTTCTTGTCGGGGCAGAGGATTTTAGCCGTCTCTGCCATAAAATGCACACCACACATCACGATGATATCGGCATCGGTTTTCGATGCCTGTTGTGCCAAAGCCAGGGAATCGCCCACGAAGTCTGCCACATCCTGAATCTCAGGTCGTTGATAGTAGTGCGCCATAATGATGGCATTCTTCTCTTTGCAGAGTTGGCGTATTTGTTCAGCGATATTATTCATTATTGTACTTGTTGACCTACTGTATTGTAATATACTCCATTATACTCAATGAGGAGTTGACCATTGCGGATAACCTTATTACCGACTTGTTTAGAGTGTTGTACCTCCACAATATCAGTAGTAGGACCACAATATGTGACATAGTTGGAATAATAATACTCAGTTACCGCACCTCCGCCTGCCAGCTCAATATGAATACTGCTCAATGCAGGACCATTTTGATCTGTATTCGTCTTACTGGTGAAACGCAGCGATCCACTACCTGAGAGGGTTGTAGTAGGCGTCCAAGTGTATGTATTAAGGGTTTTGTTCTCTGCTTTTAATTCGCCAATCTTGGTGCCATTAGCAGAGAACTCGATAGTGTTATAACTTGTACCGCCGTATGTACGCATATTGATAGCAATACTAATAATCGAAGCAATATTGATAGAAGGCGATTCGATATAAGAATCTTTTACCATACGCCAGTGTTTTGTGTCACGAATCAAACCAGAAAGTGTCCAACCATCGGTATTATTCAAGTCCATTGTGACAGGTGCAGCAGGTGTTGCTAATACTTCGGTCTCCTCTAGGGTGGCAAATACTGCATTGTATACTACATCGTGGCTAATAGCAGGTGCTTCAGAAGCATCAGAGAAGAGGTCAGCAGGCATATCGTCTTGAGGTGTGTCAATCACCTCTTCGCTCCAACCTACGAATTGATTGCTCTCAGTACAAGGTGATTTAGGTGCAATAGGGAGTGTAGTCACTTTACTACCCGCAGCCAATGAAGTAGTAGGATTGCCTGCAGTATATTCTTCGCCATTAACCATCCATGTGACTTGGCATGCTGCGTTGCAAGCACCATAGAGCTTTACGGTGAGTGTTTCTGCACCTTGAGACGCTATTTGAAGAGTT
>JAFYSB010000035.1 GCA_017546705.1 Paludibacteraceae bacterium | reverse complement strand
TTCATACATTGCAAAAACATCGTATTCCTTATTCGATGCAAAGACCATCATAAAGCCATAATCAGCAAACGACTCATCCACAGAGAGGTTATGGCACTCCACCTCAATAGTATCTTTCGCTGCTGGCAATGGTACGGTCATCAACACCTTATGCAATACGGTGTCCTGATTATAGAAGTGCAAGTTGGCTTCATAGCCCAGCGAGCCGTTGCCTAACTCGCTCAACATCACCAACATATCGGCTTGCAACATCTTCTGCTCCACTCCATTATAAACAATCTTGGTTTGGTTCATATCGAAGCTTGCTTTGGTATATTCGCCCTCAATCATATCAGAGATCACAGCCAACTTCACAGACATATTGTCATTGCTTCCGTTCAACACATAATATCCCCAATCCATGGTCACGGTGCTGTTGTCCAACACGCTCTCCACAGTAGTTTTAGGGCTATAAGTGCTGTGTACTGCATGTACTTGATAGACCTTATCATTGGTATCAACGATGGTTGCGTCTAAAGTGATTTGCTTCAAACTGCCCTCCACTTTCTCGGAAATAGTCATCGTAACATCTTGGAAATAAATCTCATAGAACATATCCACTGATTGATACCATCCCCATGAGTAGTCCATGCTGATGTCATCAAAGCTATAACTACCGCAATAGTTATCCTGATCGCCATACCAGCACAAGCGGAAAGTATATCCCTGTGCCTCTAATGCGATATACCACTCGCCTGTAGCAGCCTCATACTCTGGTCCTACCAAGAAACCATCGCCATTGAGCATAATATCCGCAGCCGCAGCTTTTTTCACAACAAGAGCATGCTTCTTGTTCATTGATTTCTTGACCATAGAAGGATTAGCACGCTTGGTCAAATCTTGGTTAATCATGCGCAATACGCGTTGCTGATTAGCAGTATGCGCAGGAGCATCCGCCAATTTCTTAAGTTCCGTAGCAGGCGCAGCCACAAGCCCCATCGCCATAAAAGCTACTAAAAAAAGTGTAAAAATCTTCTTCATACATCAATTATTTGGTTCATTCAGGGCGCAAAGGTAGTAAAAATTTACGACATAAGCAAATTTTTGTTCTGGAGTTCAGAAGTTCTGCGACATTGCTGCCTCGCCTTTACACTCTACACCATACACCAAAATAAAAGAGTCACCTTTCAGCGACTCTTTTATTTTCTTGCCTACAACCTATAGGCGAAACCGTCCTAAGCTTACTTCACTTGTGCACCTTGTGCGTTATAAGCTTTACCGTCACGGATGATTACGAGTTGACCATTCTTCAACATTTTCTCGTAACTTACTGATGGGACATCCACATTTTCTACGCCAGTAGCAGAATCGTCATCATATACCATGTGCACAGGCACGTCATAAGAGTTCACAGCATTGATTTCCATATGAAGTTTACCAGCCTCATTCTTAGATACTTCTACGGTACCACCTACGAAGAACCACAACGGAGCAAGTACCTGACCTTGTGCATTGTAATTTGCATAGAAAGAAGGATAGACACTACCATTTTGCACACCAGAGTTAGCTAATACAGTACCATAGTCCTCTGTATAGTCGATTGGATAAGTACCTACAGGGATAACGATATCCTCGTCCGCTTCAGCAGCAAAGAAATACAATGCTACGCCATCAGAACCATCAGCGGCTTTCACTGACCAATATACCATACCATACTCTGCTATGCCATCTGTAAGTTTTACATTGTCTTTAGATGTATAAGTGCGATCAACAGCACCTTCTGTAGCATCATATTGGAGGTGATTTTGAGTCTCAGCAGTAACAGTCATCGTAATATTATAGAAGACTGCGTTAGTGCAAAGAACAGCAGCTGTGAGAGTCAGATTATTATCCGCATCTACTTCTACTTTAGCTTCACCCTTTACTACAGGATAATTTTCATATTGACTATTAGCTTTGTCTATGTATTTAAACACGTAGGTATAACCACCCGCAAAATCACATACACCATTGCTGAGTTTACCTTCATTTACATATGTTCCTGCTAATTGTTCAGCGTTAAGCACTAAGAAGGATGCATACATCAAGCTGTCTGCTGTGTAACCAGCGATTTGGAACATACCTTGTGCTTCTACTTGATCGATAAGTTTAGTGTTGTTAATCACCAAATCAACAGTATCTGTAGCAGTAGGAACAACATACCACATCTCCACGTTGTATTGTACTGCATCTGCAGTAATCACAGCAGCATTCATATAGGTAGTATCACCCTTTTGACTTAATGTACCTGTAACATCAGCAATAATAACCTCCTGTGCTAACTCCTCAATCCACAACCATGTATATTCTTTATCCATATTCTCCATGGTGAAGGATTCGCCAATAGCTACATCCAACACATCTAATGACACCTCATACTTATCATCCACATTGAAAAATTGCAAATCATCACCATATTCTGGATAATACATAACTTGGCATGATTTTTCAAACTTCACATCTACAATTTGTGTTGGTTCAGGAACCTCAAAAGTCATATGGATTTGGTACTCCTTGTTATTAGGGCAACGGCATACAACATCACACTCCCAACCAATAGCTGAAGTTGCGCTCTCTTTCATGATTACTTCTGTATAGAAAGAAGTCAATTCTACGTCATTTACCAAATCTGTAACATAGCACAATACACCTTCTGAATATGTGCCAGCCTCTGCTGCATATCCAGGAATACCCAAATAGATGTCGTATTCAGTGCTTGAACCAAACATATATACAGAGCCTGTATATTCTGAATAAGAATCATCCATTTCTAAATTGACGATTTCTACCTCAACCACTTCAGCTGCAGCAGCCATAGGAGCAGTAATGTCCACAACATGCAATACAGTGTCTTGGTTGTAGAATTCAAAAGTAGATAGCCATACTACAGTTCCATCGTCTTGTTTCTGAGCTTTTGATACCAAATTTGCAGTAAGCAATTCTTGTTGTACACCTTTGTAAACTACTTTGGTATTCAACAAATCGAAATATGCTTTTGAGAATTCAGCAGCTGGATATGGATAAGCTACTGTCAAAGTAAGATCCAAATCGTTGTTCTTACCTGTTAGTACGAAGTCTTCCTCGTTTACTGTCAACGAAGCGCCTGTTACAACACTCTCAACAGTGCTCTTTGGCAAGTACATTTCTTGAATGAGATGTAACTCATACGTGTTACCATCATAACCTAGGATTGTAGCATCAAGAACTGTGGCTAGAAGATATTGACTGATAGTATCCACCTTGATGGTCATGGTAATATCCTCTACATCTACAAAATCGTCAGGGGTTTCGATATAGGTGTAACCCAAATAGAAATCTTCGAGGGTATAAGTACCGCAATAGGTATCACCTTCACCATACCAATCTAGTAAAAAATAATAGCCATCTTCGCTCGCTAAGGTACATGCCCACTCTCCATAATCCTCATAATAATATGGTGGCTCATAAAACTCATCAAAATTAAAAACTAAAGTTTCTTGTACAGCATTTGCTACTTTTGCAGGAGCGCCAAATGTTGATTGAGCCTTCCCCAATTTAGCACGAGCTTCTTCGCGATGCACGCGTTTGCCACGGAGCGTTTGCTCAATCTTGCTTTGAACAAGGGCTTTCGCTTCGCGTTGCGGACTTACAGGAGCAGGTTTCTTTCCTGCTTTCATTACTTGTGGCATAGCATTCATAGAAAATGCCACCACAACCATGGTGAGAAGGGTAAAAATTTTCTTCATACAGACTAATTTTAATTGGTTAATAGTATAAAAATAAGCAATACCTTTGCGGTATTGCCCACAAAGGTACTACATTATTTTGGAATACGCAAATATGTATGCAAATTTTTCTTATAATTTTGCTCCTAAGACATTATACATCTCACCGTTGCGGATAATGAGGAGCTGACCATTCTTTAGTTGTTTCTGTGCCTTATTAGATATGACTACCTCTTCTACATCAGTAGAAAGACTTGCATCGTAAATGATATGTGCGGGTACATTGTATGAATTAAAAGCATTGATCTCCATATAGAGTTTACCTTGTTTATTCTTTACCTCTACAGTACCACTCACGAAGAAATACATGGATGTAAATGCCATTCCATTGTGTGTTGCAAAGAATGTAGGATAGGTTCCAATAGACCCATCACTTGCATTAACCGTATAATAGTTTTCAGAATAATCAATCGTATAAATACCCTCTGGTATCACAATTTCCGGGTCTGATTTCTCCGCATAAAAATACAATGCCATGAGCACACTATCAGTCATTACATCAAAGAATATACTGCCGTTTTCTTCAGTAAAATCCTCAAGCGTAATATCAGTACCTGTAACAACACAATCAATAGCTCCTGAGGTCATATCGTCGTCTAAACGAGGTATGTCCACTTTTGTAGTCAAAACAATAGTATATTGTACCCCATTTTTACCTACAAATGAGCCATTCAAGGTCACATTCTGCTCATCATCTTTTGTCACTTTAGCAGTTCCTTGCTCAATAGAAACGATATCGTAATCATTCTTATCTTCGTTCCATAGAGCGATGTATGTAGAATAACTTCCACCAATAAAATTGATGAAATCATAATTCTCACCACTAAATCCACCAAAGAGACCATCATTGGTGTAGGTACCTGCGATATCTTCTTCAGAACTTCCTAACAACGAGATAGCAAACTCTATCGACTTATCTTCGGTCGTACCAATGAGCGCATAGAATCCTTCTTCTTCTAACTTGTTATAGAATGTCGCATTGGATATATTGACAACTTGTGTTTCAGTAATAGCAGGTACTGCATACCATAAATCAATTCGATATAGCACGGCATCGAAGCCAACTACATCTGCCGATAAGTAAGTAGTATCGTTGGATTGCCATACTTGTCCATTTGCAGAAGATATCTTTATCGTATCATTGGTCACCTTATTTGCAATCACACAATAAGCTATATTTAAGTTCTTCTCTGTAAACGTCTCTCCCATAGACACATTGACAATATCTAGCGAGATATTGTAGTCTTCATTATGATTGCTCAACATAAAATCATGCCCCAAGTCAGGATAATATGCCACCGAAGCAGAATTTGGGAAAGTTATTTGTACCGTGTCTATAGCAGCAGGAGGAGTCCATGATAAGTGCAGATTATAGCAGATATTATCCTCACCGATCATTGTACCTGTAATAACACAATTGCGATTGGCATCAACATCCAAGGTAAGGACAACACTTGCTGCTGGAATCTGCTTTTGCGTAGCAATATGTTTGAGATCCATTACGCAATCCGTATATACACCTGGCGGAATAGAATCTGCAAAGATAGCGCCTGTAAGATTATAGTCGCTATTATTAGCAAAGATATACGTCATTCCAAACATGCCAATAAAATCGGTATTCAATTCTAAATCATGACATACCACATCTATCGTATCAACGGGGGTTGCAGTGACAACTTTATTATTCGATTGTGCAAACACAGATGACAACGCCACTACCGTCCATGTAAAAAGGGTTAAAATCTTTTTCATATCACAAATTTTATAAATATGGTGCAAAGATAGTATATTTTTTTAAGATAGACAAGCAAAAGAGGGAAATCTTGCAATTTCCCTCTTAAATATATTCAGTTTGTAGTAAGTTACTTTACCTGTGTACCAAGTGCGTTATATATCTTTCCGTTGCGAATAATGAGAAGTTGACCATTATCGATCTCAATATGGGTGATATGTTATACATTATTTATTTCACGCGCGTACCTGTGATATTGTACAAACCATCATGGCGGAGGACATACAACTGACCATTGATAATCAGTTTCTTCGCTGCTTGATTTTCGCCACCAAGGATATCACCGCAGTTACCGCCGAAGATATTCTCCAAATCGGTGGACAATTCGCCCTCGAACCACAAGGTCAAATAGCCCTCATTCCATACCCATGGAGCCGTCACATCAGAACCAAATTTGAAACCATGTTCCGTACACCATTCTGGTAAGAATGCTGTAGCACTCAAATTAGCTCCTTCAGTGGTTGTATCAGTGAGTTGAATAGTTGCATCTACTGGAGATAAGTCAGAAATCACATAATTATTCTTGAAGTTCTTTTCTGGTGCAAAATAGTCGCGAGGCCACTCGCTTTGTGGTTTGCCCCAATCTACCTTATCCCAATCATATTCATAGTCATCGCCACTTGAGAATCCCACTACGCGGTGAGCAACCACATCCTTGCCCTCTGGTGCGTTGATTGCAGATATACCTACCAAGCAGTTCTCCACCAAAATAGCTGTAGATGAACCAGTTGCATCAGTATCTACCTCGCCTACGACACCACCCACTTTACCAACAGTGGCTTTCGCATCAAGCGTGATAGTACCTTCCACTACGCAGTTGCTAATCTTAGAGCGACCGCTGAAACCTACTACACCACCTGCGGTATAGTTAGTATAGAGGTCGGCATTCACACGGCAGTCATATACTGGTTCACC
>JAFYSB010000020.1 GCA_017546705.1 Paludibacteraceae bacterium | reverse complement strand
GTGGTTATAGCGCTGAGGTCCCACCCCTTCCCATTCCGAACAGGGTCGTTAAGCTCAGCAACGCCGATGGTACTGCGTTTGTGGGAGAGTAGGTAGCCGCCATTTTCAGAGAGTCTAAGTAACAACTTAGGCTCTCTTTGTATATATATCTTTGAGATGCTTTGTTTGTATGAGTGCTACCGCTATGATACAACTAAGCAATAGATGTGCTACAGTGGTCGCGAAGTGGTCGCGTAGCCTGCAGAGAACTTGCAGTAGCCCACATAAAGCCCATAGATGTCCTAGTGATGTCTTATGGTGGTCCCGAAACTGACAAGAAACTTGTAGTTTGAATTATGGACACCAATATACAAGGCGTGTGCAGATGTGAATAAATGGGAAAAGCAATAAGCGCCAGTTGAAGCCCACCAATGGATGGCATGAAAAACATGTGAGGAAAACAACTAATGCAATAAGCAGCAGATACACAATACCTAATGCCATATCCACACCCCATGAGAGGTGATGGCGTCGCCTATCGTAGAAGGATAGTGCCAACATCAGCAATGCAAAGAGCAAGATGCCCCACCAGCAATTGGTGTACCATGGAACAATGGCAGGTGGAAAAGCTGCTATATGTTGACTTTTAACTAATGGCGTACCATCAGAAAGTTGCGCCTGAGCCATATAGTTCATTAGTTCTTCAGGTAGGAAGAGTCGCTGCTCGTTGGTCATCGGTTGGTCCGCCCTGTTACCAAAAACGAGATTGATACCAAAATCTACCCACGAGTTGTGCCCCGTATAATGTGTGATGGCCTGTCGGAAAGTGGTGCCCTCGTATCCATGATAGGAAGATATGATGGTATCTTGCAGGGCGCTTTTAATGAGGTGATAGGGACGTGTAGCGCAGTTGTCGAATACGAAATTGTATAGGTAGTAGCGATTTGCGGGTTGGTAGTTGAGTAGCAATGCGTCGAAAATTTGTTGCTTCTGCGATGGGGTGAGATTGAGCTCTTGCCAATAGGTGGTTCGCCCGATATGACGATAGAACTTGTCGAAATAGCAGTAGGACTCAATGCCAAGTTGGTAGTACGTCTCTCCGTACACGAACTTAATATAGAAATCATCCGAAGTTAGGTCGAAGATGCCATAGTTAAAAACGATATCGAGTTGCTGGGTATTGTCCGTTACCCGAATACCTGTATGTCCGTACTTGGACCAAACTTGATTGCCAGGAGTGCAGGTTAGCAAGTATATCTGCGCACTATCGCTAAGTTGGCGAGGTGCAGCCCAACTAAAACTGGCAATTATAAGCAATATTGACAAAAGGATTTTACGCATATGTGATGATGAGTGAAGGGATAAAAGTGCAGAGTAGTCCTAGCAGAAAGCCACATATCACTTGCAAAGGGGTGTGGGCATTGAGATAAAGGCGTGCATACATGAGTAGCAATGCTGCTACTAATACGGTAATAATTAGCGCAATGGGTAGAGTGGAGTAGTTGATCGCAAAACTGCAAATACCGCCTAATAATCCACCAATCCCCGTGAGATGAGCAGATATTTTCCACCAATGATTGATTATAGTAACTGCTAACAAAGCTACCATTGCTCCTATCGCTACTAACAGCAGAAATATAGGCAGTTGCATGGTTGCCCGCAAGAAATATGCCCAGAAACCATAGCATATGAGTGTGTATATATAAGGTGTAGTGCGTTGTTTGGCATCATCAATATGCAATGAATCAATATATCCTTTGCGCCATAAGAATAGTAGTAGGAGAATAGGGATGATGAGTGTTAATACAGCAGTACCTGCCACACATAGCCAGAGGTATGCAGATGGAAGGAGAGGGAGCAAGTGCTTCGCTGCAAAGCAAAAGAGCAATATACCATATAGTGGCATTAGCATAGGGTAGAGCAGTACACTCCACGCTTGCGATAGTATATTGAGGATTTTTTGCATGTTTTTGTGGTTGCAAAAGCATTACTTCAGCAGTTGTCGGCGAATGCGTGCTACAGGGATATTCATCTGCTCGCGGTACTTGGCCACAGTGCGTCGTGCGATAGGGTAGCCCGACTCGTGCATGATAGTCACTAATTGATCATCGGTAACGGGATTGGTCTTATCCTCTTGCTCAATCACCTCACGCAGCTTTTGCTTGATCTCTCGCGTAGAAATTTCATTGCCTTGGCTATTGACAATCTTATCAGAGAAGAAGAATTTGAGCGGGAAAACACCAAATTCGGTTTGTACGTATTTGTTGGAAAAAGTGCGTGAAATAGTGGATACATCGTACCCGGTACGATCAGCTACATCCTTGAGTGTCAGCGGTTTGAGATACATGCTGTCGCCTTGCAAAAAGAAGTCACGCTGTAATGCTACCAGTATTTCGATAGTGCGCATCATAGTTTCGTTACGTTGGCGAATAGCATCGATAAAATACTTAGCATTTTCCACGTTGGTCTTCACAAAGCGCGCAGCTTCACGTATCTGTGCACTATTTTGTGACTCAGGATGCGAGTATGCTTCAAGCATCTGCTGATAGTCGGCAGAGATATGCAATTCGGGTATATTGCCTTGATTGATAGTAATGGTTAGATCATTGTCCTCTTGCTCAATGATGAAGTCTGGGATAATTATTGACTGATTGCGTTCAACCACAGTGCCAATCCATGCACTTCCAGGGCGAGGATTGAGGCGGATAATCTCGGCCGTAGCCTGCTTGAGTTGCTCTTCAGTAATATCCATACGCTGCATAATCTTGGCATATTTACGATTACTGAAGGAATCGAAGTGATTTTCTAATATGTTGATAGCCAGAGAGATTGCAGTGGTTGGTTCCTTCTTTCGCAATTGTATTAGTAGACACTCTTGCAAATCGTAGGCACCCACACCATCAGGGTCGAACTGCTTGACTTGTTCTACAATCTCGTACATCTTCTCATCGGTGACTTGCAATCCCTCGCGAAAACTTAAATCGTCCACTAACTCTTCTACTGTTCGGCGTAAATATCCATCTTCGTCAATGTTTCCAACCACAAACTTAGCAATATGGCGGTCGGGTTTATCCATCTTTGTGAGATAGATTTGTGATTTGAGGTATTCCGCAAAACTTGTTCCCATGGAGAATGGGATATCTTCATGGGCGCGACCACCAGTGGAGAAAGATGATTCGTGCATGTCATCGTCTTGCACGTAATCATCGTAGTTGAAGTCATCGTTTTGCAGCGGATTGGTGTACTCATCTTGCAGATTGGTATCGTTGAGTTCCACTTCTGCATTTTGGTCCATCCCCTCTTCGAGTGCAGGATTCTTTTGCAACTCCTCATTGATACATGCCTGCAATTCGCAAGCAGGTACTTCTAGCAATCGCATAGCTTGAATTTGTGCAGGCGAGAGCTTTAGCTGTTGCTTGAGTTGTTGCGATAAGGTCAGTGAGGTAGCCATGGTGGATTGGGTATTTAGTGTTGTGCATTGAGAGATTTCAGCACGTGCTCGGTAATGTATGCTAATTGCTCTTCATCCAATTCAGTGTGCATTGGCAAGGACAATACACATGCAGCCAATCGCTCTGCCACTGGGAAATCGCCTACTTTGTAGCGAGGATCTTGGTATGCTTTTTGCATATGTAGTGGCACAGGATAGTAGATCATTGCTGGTATGCCCGCCTCTGCCAAGGCGTTGCGCAGTGCATCGCGATCCACGTCGATGAGGCGTAGTGTGTATTGATGGAATACGTGCGTAGAGCGCTCGCTGCGAACAGGTGGCAAAATATGTGGATGGTTAGCAAATGCTTTGTCGTAATAAGCTGCCGCCGCTTGACGCGCAGTAATATACTCATTGAGGTGAGGCAACTTGGCATCTAAAATGGCTGCTTGGATACTATCCAAGCGTGAGTTAACGCCTACAGTATCGTGGTAATAGCGTACAACCATACCATGATTGGCAATTGCACGCATCTTGGCAGCAAGCTCATCATCATTGGTGAATATAGCACCGCCATCACCATAGCAACCAAGATTTTTTGATGGGAAGAAACTAGTGCAACCAATATCTCCAATGGTAGCAGCTTGCTTTTGTGTACCGTCTGCGAAGGTATATACCGAACCAATGGCTTGGCATGCATCTTCTATCACGTATAGGTTGTGTTCCTTAGCAATCTCCATAATTGCCTCCATATCAGCGCATTGACCGAAGAGGTGTACTGGTACAATGGCTTTGGTCTTAGGGGTAATGGCTTGGCGCAAGGCATCAATTGATATATTCATCGTATCCCAATCTACATCCACGACAACAGGTTTCAGTCCCAACAAAGCTACCACTTCGGCAGTAGCAATAAACGTAAAGGTAGGAGTGATTACCTCATCGCCTGGTTTTAATCCCAATGCCATCAGCGCAATTTGCAGTGCATCGGTGCCATTGCCTACAGGAATCACATGTTTCGCACCAGTGTACTCTTCCAAATTGGCTTGAAACGATGCTACAGCAGGACCTTTGATAAACGAAGTAGAGTCAATAACGGACTGAATACCACGGTCAATATCTTCTTTGATACATTGATACTGCGTTTGCAGATCTACCATTTGAATCTTTTTCATAACTTAAAAATGAATTAAATATTCCACCGATGAAGGGGATATACGAATGTTAGTTATATAGGGGTTGTTTGTTAGCACTTCTACGGGCAATGCGCTGCATTGCTGCTTAGGATAGTGGCAAATGACTTGTAAATCATTGGCTTGCACCTCGGTAAAGTGGGAAATACCTACGCGCACTACCACATTCACTTGCTGTGGGAATAGGCGTACGTGTTTGCCTTCTGGTATGTCAATCACTTGCACGGGGATGGTAAATGTTTTTTCAGTAAAAGGTTCGGCTTTCCAAAGCACGTCTACAGTTTTGGGGTGTATGCGAATACCTTCAGGGGTAATTAAATTGGTTGTTATGCGAACGGAGTCACGCAAATTGGTCACTTGGATACTATCTGTCATGACATAATGGATTGTATCGATAGCATCTTGATTACCAAATATTTGCACCATATTTGGAACAATACGTTTATCGCCATCTAACTGATGTTGAGAGGCAATAGTGACCTGCGATTGTACCACTACAGGCACCAATTTGGTTTGTTGTATGTAGTATGCAGATTCGATTGTTTCAGGTTCGATTTGCAGAATGGTAGTAGAACCAGGCAATAAATCTTGCAGACGTGGACGCAGTATGTCTGCGGAAAGGGTAATTGTTCCTTCTTCTTTTGATAGATAAGAACTTAAGTTGATGTGTAGGTTGAGATGTTGATGAGCGATTTGTCGTAGTTGTCGTCCGTTGTCGCGTACACTCAAAGTGATTATCTTAGGCAATGTTTGTTCAAATACGATTTGCTCAGAAACACCTGTATAGGTTACAGGGACGTGAATTTCAACATCTCTTGGTGAGGACATCGCACGTCCCCACCAAAAGATACTGGTTATTCCCACAAACAAGAGAAAGATAAGGATATCTTTTCTCAGCAACCAAAGCCATAGGCGTTTGGCTAGTTTGCTTATGTGATCAAAGTTAAACACAAATTAATCCCTTTTGTGGGCTTTGGATATTATTTTTGTGCTTGTTGTTGCTGAACATCTTCAGCAGCTACATATACACTACCTTTATCCACTTTGATAACAACGTCTTTAGCTACTTCAATCAAGAATGTAGTTTCTTGTACCTCTTTGATGTTGCCATAGATGCCACCAGCTGTGATAACCTTGCTGCCTTTGGTGAGGGCATCGCGTTGTTTTTGCAACTCTTTTTGTTTCTTTTGTTGTGGGCGAATCATGAAGAAGTAGAACACTACGAAAATCAAGATCATCATCACCCAGAATGACCAACCGCTTTGTTGTTGTGCACCTTCAGCAGCTGCAGGGGTAGCTGTTTGTGCCAATAAAAAAATGAAGTTTAACATAATGTTTTGAATTTTTAATATGATTTGTTATTTATCTAATCACTTTGAAGAGCTGATTGTCAGCGCGCAAGTCGTTTACAATGCGGTTGAGGACGCCATTGATGAATACGTAACTCTTGTCGCTGGAATATTCTTTGGCGATTTCAATATATTCGTTCATTGAAATCTCTAGTGCAATCTCGTTGCAGTTGCGGATTTCTGCCAATGCTACGAGAAGGATGATTTGATCCATATATGCTACACGATCAGCCTCCCAGTTTTGCAATGATTTGGCTATCAATGACTTATTTTCTTCTGATTGCTCAATGCTCCAATGCAATAGGTCTTTGGCGAAGGTCAACTCCTCTTCGGAACCAAACATGTCCAATAATGGTAACTCATCGCCATCGCTAGCTTTGAAACGCTTGATAGTTTTGATTACGTATGTGATGACCATATCAATGTCGGTAGTCCAACCCTCATGATCGAGTGCTACTTCCATTTCTTCGAGGGCAGATGTAAGTTCTTCGCTTTCGAGTAGCAATGTGCCATATATCTTACGCCATAGGGTCTGCTCATCCTCATAGGTGGGAGCTTCTAATTCCATAAACTCTTTGTAGAATGGACTGTCAATCAGCATTTTGTAGGTATATTCTACTGCTGACATTCCAACATCCCAACGCAAATGCTCATTCTCCATATAATTACGGAGACGGCGATTGTTAAACAACTGCTGTGCGATGCGATTGTTTACAAAATTGCGATTGGCATTGTAGGTTTGATGGAGAACGGTTGCACGACGTTGGTTTTCTGCAATTTGCTCCTCTGCATAAGTGGTGAGTTCATCTGCAAAACTCAGCATCATCATGTACAGACTGTACGTGCTGGAGAACTTGTTGAGCAAAGTTTTGCGTGCAGATAAGGAGGTGTGATCACTACCCTTGTAGTGCGCAAAGAGTGTCTGAACGACTTTGGTTCTAACTAATGTTCGATTTATCATAATCAATGTTCGCTTTTACGCTGCAAAGGTACAAAAAAAACTGCACATGCGCAAACAAACGAGCACCTTTTTTTGAAAAATGGTAGATGTTGAACATATTGCTCAAAATATTTGGTTCCTTTGTTCCTATGCTTGTTGTATATGAAGTGAGTGGGCAGGAAATGTATAATTAGATATTTTTTTTGATTTTTAGGTGGAAAATATGCTATAAATGTGAAAATATTTGGTCTTTTGCAAAAAAAGTAGTACTTTTGTGGTTGTTTTTGAAAAATAATCCGATTAAATAAAAAAAATAGCGTAAAATGAATGTCCGTTTTGAAGCTTTAAAGACTGCTTGGGCGCATCAGCCACAACATGTAACCACTACTCATCGTGCTAGTGTTATCTTCTCGCAGAATGTGTTTACACGCGAGAAGATGAAGGAGTATATTGCCAGCAATATCGTAGAGGAATTGTTCGACCTAATGGACAACGAGAAGACTCTCAGTCGTGACATAGCCAATAGTGTGGCTATTGGCATGAAGAAATGGGCGATGGAATTGGGCGCTACCCACTATACCCACTGGTTTCAACCATTGACTGGTGGTACTGCAGAGAAACACGATGCTTTTTTTGACTTTGATGAGAAAGGTGTGCCGATGGAGAAATTCTCTGGTTCTGTTCTCTATCAGCAAGAGCCAGATGCCTCCTCTTTTCCTAATGGTGGTATTCGTAATACGTTCGAGGCGCGTGGATATTCGGCATGGGATCCTTCGTCGCCTGCGTTTGTGATAGGCGACCGCCTATGTATTCCTACTATCTTTGTAGCATATACAGGTGAGGCACTCGACTATAAGACTCCTCTATTGCGTTCTATCACTGCGGTAGGAAAAGCAGCAACTGCAGTTGCGAATTATTTTGATAAGAACGTCAAACGCGTATATACCTATTTGGGCACTGAGCAAGAGTATTTCCTTGTTGATGAAGCTCTTTACAATGCGCGCCCCGACCTTTTGATGACAGGTCGTACGCTTATGGGGCATTATGCTAGTAAGAGTCAGCAGTTGGATGACCATTATCTTGGAACTATCCCTGAGCGCGTGTTAGCATTTAAAACTGAGCTCGAACAAGAGGCCCTCAAATTAGGCATTCCTATCAAGACTCGCCACAACGAGGTGGCTCCAAACCAATTTGAGTTGGCGCCAATCTATGAAGAAGCCAATCTTGGTAGTGATCACAATCAACTCCTAATGTCGCTCATGGAGCAAGTAGCGCACCATCATCAATTCCGAGTGCTCTTTCACGAGAAACCTTTTGGTGGCGTGAATGGTAGCGGTAAGCACTGCAACTGGTCGCTTGGTACGAATACGGGCGTGAATCTCCTAGCACCAGGTAAGAATCCATATCATAACTTGCAGTTTGTTACTTTCCTTGTGAATGTCTTGAAGGCGGTGCATCGCCATAATGGTCTGCTAAAGGCGTCTATTGCTTCTGCTACCAATGCCCACCGTTTGGGCGGACACGAGGCGCCTCCTGCTATCATCAGTGTCTTCCTCGGTACGCAGATCAACGAGGCACTTGACCAAATTGAGCATGCCGATGTGGACAAGGGTATTATCATCAATGCTAAGAAAGAGATGAAACTTGGTGTGGGTAATATACCAGAAATTCTGCTGGATAATACCGACCGTAATCGTACTTCGCCATTCGCCTTTACGGGTAATCGTTTTGAGTTCCGTGCCGTGGGTTCATCAGCTAACTGTGGTGCTGCAGTTTTGGCACTCAATGCTACTGTTGCGGAGCAACTCAACCTTTTCCGCGAGGAGGTGGATGCGCTCATCGCTAAGGGCGAAGCCAAGGAGCGTGCATTGTTTACTGTTATTAAACGTTACCTCAAGGAGTGCCGCGATATTCGCTTCGATGGCAATGGTTATAGTGAGGAGTGGCAACAAGAGGCAGAGCGCCGTGGACTCGACATCGAGACTAGTGTACCAGTCATGATTGACCAATACCTCAGAGAGGAAAGTGTGCAGATGTTTGGCTCTACAGGGGTGCTTAATCGTGCCGAATTGCTTGCTAGAAGCGAGGTAAAATGGGAAAACTATTCCATGAAACTGCAAATCGAGTCACGTGTACTAGGCGACTTGGTTATCAACCATATCATTCCTGCTGCAAAACGCTACCAAAATGTCTTGTTACAAAAGGTCGTGGGTGTGAAGCAAGTCTTCAGCGAGAGCGATGCTGCTGCACTTAACGAACAAGATATGCAGCTCATTCGCCGCATTGAGAATCATACTGGTGCTATTGTGGCTAAGGTAGAGGAAATGAATCGAGAACGCGCGCATGCGAACCATATAGATAATCAACGAGAACGTGCTATCACTTTTCATGATAAAGTGGTACCGCTGATGGAAAATGTTCGCAGTCATGTGGACGACCTTGAGATGGTTATCGATGATCAGCTGTGGCCACTTCCTAAATACCGAGAGTTGCTATTTATACATTGATAGCGCTGATTGAGATTTATGTTTACTCTTCTAAGATTTTCCTCCGTTGTATGTTCAAAACAACGGAGGAAAACTTTATATCCAAAAATGTCGGAAATCTGTCGTGAGTGAATAAAAAAAAGATTGATTAACATTCTGTTAACCAATCTCTTGTGGGCGTTGACGGATTGGTCTCGCTTCGCTCCCAATACCTATACCCTTCGGGGGATTAAAGCACAAACATACTGAAAGGCTTGCAGCCTATCCTTTTTGTCGCTTACAACATCCAAATTAGTAAACTATTGTCTGTTATAAGCAACAAAAAAAGGACATCAATGATGTCCTTTCAGTTTGTTTGTGGGCGTTGACGGATTCGAACCGCCGACCCTCTGCTTGTAAGGCAGATGCTCTAAACCAGCTGAGCTAAACGCCCGAATGGGAATGAATGGTGGGCGTTGACGGATTCGAACCGCCGACCCTCTGCTTGTAAGGCAGATGCTCTAAACCAGCTGAGCTAAACGCCCATTCAATGTCTCATTATTTAACGGAACCCTTGCTCTCTTCACGAAAGCGGATGCAAAGGTACTGCTTTTTTTTGAATTGACCAAATATTTTTTGAAAAAATATGTTCTTTTGTGTTATTTTCTCAATTTTTGCACTCTCCAAGCCCAAAAACGGGTGTTTTTGGTCCTTCTAACCAAGAAAAAGTACAAAACCAAGGTGGAGCAAACGGCAATCAAAATGCCAGCAAAAATATCCAAAGCAAAATGTTGGGACAAATAAATTCGCGTATAAGCGCCAAAACTTGCACAGAGAAAACAAAGGAATGACAAAATATTCTTACCTTTTATATTTTCAGCGCACAAAATAATACTTAAACTAAAAAACAGCACAAAGAAAGTCGTCGTATGTCCCGAAGGGAAAGATAGCCAAAGATTCATCTTCACCCCTTCTACCAATGGCAGCGTGACATCTGGCATATTTTCAGCAAACCATATCAACGGGCGTGGAGCGCATACGATATGTTTAATAGGTTGTACGATGAGTGTGGAAAGCAGTAGATTGCTCGCCAGAAAAGTTGCCCAGCCTGCACGATAGAAAAGCAGAAGAACAACGCATAGGTAGGGCAACCAATCCACCAAATTAGTGAATGCAGGTATCACAGCATCCCAAAAACGCGTATGTGGTTGGCAAAGGATAAGATGCAACTCTGCTTTGGGAAGAACGAGAAGCATAACTCCTAAAATGAGTGCCAACACGAGGGCTGGCACTAGAAAAGGAAATAAATACTTTATCTCTAACTTATTAATTCCTGTTGTGTTCATTTTTTTGCACTAATCAGTGTAAAGGTATTGCAAATAACATACCATAAAACGCAAATAGCACCAGCCAAAGCTGCGATGGCGATCTGCTTATTGCTAATTGCCATAGTGGCGCAAGTTCCTAAAATAAAGCAGTTTCCGATTAGAAAAATGATAATATGCTTTTTCTCTTGTCCAGCTGACTTAAAACTGAAGAATGGAATCTCGCTTACCAGTAAATAGCAACTCAACAAACTACCTACCAACAATAGCCAGGGTGCCCATGTAGGTAGGGCAATGCTATTGAGCCAGCAAACGAGCGACGCCCAGAAAATAGCATTGGGTGGGGTCGCCAAACCGATGAACGATGTGGTTTGGCGTTCATCTATATTGAATTTTGCCAAACGCAACGCAGAGAATGCTGCAATCAGTAACGCGATAAGTGCCCACCAACCTATGATTGGTTTGAGATAGCAGAAGAGTACCATAGCAGGTGCAAGACCAAAAGTAATATCATCTGCTAATGAATCGAGTTGTACGCCCAATGGTGATGGCACTTTGAGCCAACGAGCTGAAGCTCCATCAAAGAAGTCAAACAATCCACCAGCCAGAATGAGAGCGAAAGCCCAAAGGTATTGCTCTTGTGTAGCCATAAAAACAGCTACTGACCCGCACAAAAGATTTGCGCAGGTCAGGCTGTTAGGTATAATGCGTTTGATTTGCATTTGAGATCAAAGATTATTTCTTACCGTAAGCAGGATCTACTTTGTGGTATGCAAAGAATGTTACACCAATAGTTGCAATACAGCAAGCGATAACCATCCAGAAGAAATCTTTATAACCCAATGCTTCTTGGATATATCCTGCGAACAATCCAGGAATCATCATGCTCAATCCCATGAATGCAGTACAGAAAGCATAGTGTGCAGTTTTGTATTCGCCTTCAGATACATAAATCATATAGAGCATGTATGCGGTGAAACCGAATCCATAACCAAATTGTTCTACTGCGATGGCAGTAGTGATAGCAATGATATTTTCAGGTTGGAACACACCGAGATATACAAAGCTCAAACATGGTAATGTCATGAATGCCGCCATAATCCACATAGATTTTCTTAAACCTACTTTAGATGCATACATACCTCCTAAGATACCACCGACAGTCAAGAATATAATACCAATAGTACCATATGCAATACCTACTTGATCTGTTGTTAATGCTAAACCTCCAAGGTCTCGATTTGCAACAAGGAATGGGTTAATCATCTTAATCAAGAATGCTTCAGGCAAACGATATAGAAGCATGAAGATAATTGCTAACCAAATGCCAGGTTTTTGGAAGAAGGTAAGGAAAGTTCGTCCAAATTCACGAACGATAAATTTAGCTTTGTCACTTTTGGTTTCTTCCTCATTTTTGCGCTGTGCATCCGAGTCTGGTTTTGGCATGAAGAATGTATGCCATAAGGTGAATACAGCAAAGATGACGGAAGTGATGAGCAGTGACATTTGCCATGCGAAAGGAATATCGCCAGTGCTGGTTTCAAGGCGTCCTGCAATGAATAAGATAGCTCCTTGTCCAAAGATGGTAGCAATGCGGTAGAAAGTAGAACGAATACCTACGAACCAAGCTTGGTCGCTTTGTGACAAACCAAGCATGTAGAATCCATCGGCAGCAATGTCGTGTGTCGCAGATGCAAAGGCTGTAATCCAGAAAATAATTAGCATAACGGTAAACATACTCATTGGTGTCTGTTGAGCAGCAATCATCGCTGAGTCTGGATGAGGAATGCTAACCGTTAAACCAATGAAGGCTGCTGTTAAGAGGACTTGCATAGCAATAGTCCACCAGCGTTTAGTTTTAATAAGATCCACAAATGGGCTCCAGAATGGTTTGATAACCCATGGCAAATACAAGAGTGATGTAAACAATGCCATTTGACCATTGGGAACTCCCATTTTGGTAAACATCATGGTAGATACTTGATTGACAAGTACATAGGGAATACCTTCCAAGAAGTACAAGGTAGGTACCCAAAACCAGGGATTAATACTTTTCAGTGATTTCATGACCTAAAATGTTGTAAATTTTATTGTTTTTAATAATGATTAATTGTCCGTTGTGAAGCATTTTTTGTGCGGAATTGCCGTTTTGAGAAGGAGTAATAATTGATTCTATTCCTGTCTCGACCTTCTCGCCGTAATGCAGATAGATTCCCTCAAGTGGAATGCTGTATTCTTTCTTCTCAGCATCTTTGTTGAGAGAGAAAGAAATGTTTTTAAGTTTGATAGGATAAATAGCTATATCATCTTTGACATCAAACAAGCTATCCAAATCAATATGGATGCTCATTGGTTGATCAGGTGTAAGCTCTATGCATGCGTAATTAGCATTTGTACCATTGTTTGATACAAAGCCTAAATCAACGCGTGTCATTAAATCGCCTTGAGGTGTAAACTTAAATTCAAGATGCTTTGGGGTAGAGTAGAGAAGTGTATCAGCTGTTAGTGACAATTGAACAACTCGTCCGCCACTGTAATTCATATATAAGTATGCTCCACCGTCTGCATCTGTTTTGATATCCGTCTTCCATGACGAACTAGATGCCTTTAGAGTCCATCTCTCATCCACTTCTATCATGTTCTCCCAAAGCAAAACATCTGTGTCAACCAATTCTACTTGAACGTTGAGTGTCATTGCGGTTTCGCCTAATTTGCCGTGAATAGTGGTAACGCCATTTTTGATGGCATGCAATACACCATTCTCATCAATAGTACAGATTGTATTATCTTCAATGGTCCATTCTACAGCAGATGGAAGAACTTTGAACTGCTTGTTATCTACTACACCATTGATTTCAATTTCGTAAGGTGTCTTATTGGAAATCAGCACATTGCTCAAACGCAATGATGGGTTGGCTTCATCTACGATAACAATTTCTATAGGTAGAGATGCTTGGTCGTAAGTGGCAGTAAGCACACCGCTACCGAGGCAAACAAAGTATCCGTCTTCTGTAATGTAACCTGTTTCTGGTGCACACGATAGTTTAACTCCAGGTAGTTTCGTGTCAATGAGCATTCCATATTGGTTATATCCTAGAAAATCAGGTTTGATAGATGCATACTTTGGTAAACGCATAAATGTAGCTTGTGTACGCATTTCAGTAACCACATTGTCATCAGGGGCTGTTGAGAATACGAATATACTATTACCAACTGCACGAGGTTGACCTTCAGTAGTAGGGTTAAGGATTTGTCCTCCAAGATTGAACTGAGCACTACCACCACCATCGGCACCAGCAGCTTCCCATGCACCAAAGTGGCGAAGGATAGATGCCATCTCGTGCGTATACATACCAGGTTTCTCCATAACCATCAACCAAAGTGTGTTATGATCTTTGCTTACACCAAAACCAGTACGAGGGTAGTTCTTGTTGTTGTAATCCTCATTCCAGTTGCGGTTGGTAAGTCTTCCCTCACGCAAAACATAGCAGTTACCTGCGCTGAGTTGCTTGATGTTAGGGCGCTCACCACTGAGTGACTCGTACATACCCATAATAAATTGTACTCTATCACCTACTTTGGCAGTCTCGAGGAATGTTTTGCCAGTACCGCGTCCACGGAATACTGCATATCCGTCTTGAATTTTTGTTCCACCAGTGTAATTGATGCTTACTACTTCCGCAAAGAGATGTTGGTTCATAGCCCAATCTTGTTCCAACTTAACTACAAGTTCAATCATTGGAAGGTCTGTGCCTAAGCGTTTGTTGATATCTTCTTTAGTCAAAGTAGATTTGGTACCCATGTCGGAGTTGAACATAACTACTTCGTTATCAGATGGGTTGCTGCGGTTGCGGTTTACCTCGCTGATTGGCATCGCTTGATCGCCGATAGCCAAGTGCGCATCCCAAGAGAATTGATCGATATGTGCTTTCTTGTCAGCATCAATCATCAAATAACCAATATCTTGCTTGCGTCCTAGTACTGGATCTGGTTCGCCGTGACCAATATTCCAGTTGGTAATATTGGTTCCAATCTTACCATTGCGTACTTGACCTGTACATGGAACACCTGTCAAACCATTGTATTGACCTTCGTCTTGTGTTGCAACAATCCAGAAGTTGCAGTTCACTGATCCAATAGAGCGGTGCTCTGGTGCATCTAGTCGTTTGTGTGCATCCACCATTCTTTCGGTGTTTCCCATAGTGGTGCTATGACTCTCCTCTACAGTATTGTATGGGTTAGTTAAGTCTACTTCATAGATATAGCAATGGCGAATGTCATTGGTCTTAACTGTAATGTCAAAACGTGTGTAAATGATACCTGGACCTACTTGATAACTTTCTAATGTGTCAATTGCGTACTGTTTGATTACTGTACTATCCAAATTTGTTTGAATGTTAATTGTGCCATGTTGAGCTTTTGTTGCCAAACTCAATAGCAATACTGGAATAAGTAAAAAACGTTTCATATAATATTAGATTTTAGTTTTCTAAAAATATCTGCCCACAAAGGTACTGCTTTTTTTTGAGTTGCACAAATTTTTGCACAAAAAAATGCACCGCCCAACGAAATGGGCAGTGCATCAATATAACCAAATTGCAGGTTTTTCTTATTGGAAACGTGCGCGATTATCAACTACTTCAGCGTTCTCCTCGATCAAACTAACTGCTTGATATGGAATGCTATAAGAGGTGCGCATATTGAGGTTGCTAATCTCGGTTGCTGCGTTCAACTCGCCTTCAGCCACTTTCTTTTCGCCTACGCTTACTACGTAAACACCATTATTGCCTTTCACAGGAGCAGAAACCGCATTTGCCTCCAATGCCAATGCTGCACCAATCACTGCTGGCTCTACGCCTGCTGCACCAAGGCGGTAAGAAGACATTGAGATGCCCTCTGCTGATTTTACCTCTGTGCCGAACAACTCAGCAGCAGCCTCCAAGGTGTTTACACCCTTGAGTTGATTTGCGATATACTCAGCCTTCTTGTCGTTGGTCGCTGCGATTACAAGCTCTGCACGAACTGCCTCCAATGGACGATAGTCGCCATCGTTAACCTCGGTCAAAGCTGCTACTACAAACTGATCACCACACTCAAATACATCGCTCACTTGACCTTGCTTAGCCTCGAATGCCCAACGAACGATGGCGCGGCTATTCTTCAAGTCGTTCACCTTGTCAGTATTCTCGTTCAATCCAAATACAGGAGCTGTGCTAAGTCCTTGAGCTAAAGCTGCTTGGTGGAGTGAATCTGCATTGTTGTTAGCTACCACAAATTGCTTTGCTTGGTTGTACAAAGCACCATAAGTCTTGCTGCTTGCAGTCACTTTACGGCTCAAAATAGCCAATTTTACTTTTGGAGTTGCCTTGCTAATATCTGCAATCTTGAAGGTTTGCTCGCCCATGCCGCTTGCTACGGTAAAGGTGCTACCTTTCTTGCCGTTGAATGCAGGCTCCGCGATGTTCTTTTGCAAGTCGTTTGCCTTGAACCAACCGAGCTCAACATCTTCTGTGTTCTCATCGTTTGCTACCAAAACCAACTTCACAGAGTCTGCTTTGTTATAACCGCACTCCATTACGCGCGCGATAGAATAGGTGTCATCTGCGAAGCTCAATTCTGTGCAAGCACCTTTCTTTACGCCCTTGCCAAATGCGAAATCCTTATATTCAGCAGGGATAGTCTCTACTGAGTAGTCGCGACCATCGTACAATACATCAGAATTGCTGTTCACGAGAGCTGCTACATCTTCTTGAGTGCGGAAATCGTTCTCCAAGCTCTTGATCAATTTCTCTACATCTGCAAAATCCTCTGCTGAAGGCACGATAGGGAAACTAACGTACTCAAGCGAGCGATTTGGTGTTTGCTTGTATTGCTCTTTCTTTTGGTTGTACAATTTCTTGAGATCGCCCTCGGTTACTTTCACCAATGAGTCAGCTACTGCATAATATGGTTGTTGTACGTATTGTACATCCACTGTAGTGTTGCGACCTTCGTATGCATATTTTGCATCCAAGTTGTTGGCTGTTACCATTTTGCTCAAGAGGTCAGTATATTTCTCTTGCAAATAGGTCAAACGTACTGCCTTCTCCCAGTACATCCAGTAGTTCTTAGCTTGCTTCAAGCCCTCAGCTTGCTCTGGACTTTCTGGCTCTTGTGCCAACGAGTTGAGGAAGTTGACCAACGCAAAACGGTTGAAGTTACCTGTCTCGTCATAGAATGCGCGACGTTGACGAATCAGTTGATGAGGATTTGCTCCGATGCAAAGCTCGCTCAACTCATCGGCTGTTACGTCCATGCCGATTTCCTTAGCTTGCTCGCGAAGGGTGTAATCCATCAACATCATTTGCCATGCTTGGTTACGGAGTTGAATAGTCAAATCCTCATTGATGTCACTTGTTCCTGTTTCAATCTTGTACACTTCTTGCAATTGCTCTTTTGCTGCCTCATACTCGGTGTAGTGTACTTGGTGACCTGCGATTTCTGCTACGTTTTCGCGGTTCTTGTTGAAGAAACTGCTACCTGAGTTCAAGAAGTCACCCAAAATAAATGCTAACATAGCCACACCTACTACTACAAGCAGGATTGTGCCATGATTTCGAATTGATTGTAATGTTGCCATAATATTATTTTGTTATTTTATTCGCTATATTTTCGCTTTAATTCGTCTATAATCAAGTGCCTTTGACCTTTAACCTCCTGTCGAATATCGAGATTTTACACCAAAAAGCCTGCAAAGTTACTACTTTTTATTGATATGACCAAATTTATTTGCATTTTTACAAAACTTTTTTATTCTGTTTCGCTATCTTTCCCTTGTTAATTACGTAGGATATACGTAACATATACGTAGGATAACCGAGTCGTTATCGAAGAATGATGCTATTTTGGACGTAATATCTCAATATCAAAAAGAAAGAGAGTGCATCGTTTTTGCGACACACTCTCTTAATATAGTGATAAATATCCGAATTAATCAACTTTCGTCATTGCTTTTACCACGACGTTACGTAATCGCCATTCGTGGCTTGTCTCTTGGCATGTGTATTTCCATGCAATATAGCATTTCTTGCCAATCATTTCAGCAGGTAAAGAAACCGTTGCTGCCGTGAAAGCTGTTGAATCGTAAGGAATTACTGGTAACTCAGTCCAGTCTTCAGCCTTAGCAATATCTCCTGTAGAAGATACCAAAACGGTGTATTGCTTTTGGAACTCTTTAGGTACTGCTGTTGTGAATTGGGACTCAAATGTCAAAGTAGCTTCAGACATACCTGTCAAATCCAATTCTGGAGTTATCAACCAATCTTCATTCTCGGCATTTTTACCATCCATCTGAGTGTATTTGGCTTTGGTTGGCTTTTTGCCTGTAGTGACAACAGGTATTTTCCATGTTTGTGCTTCTCCTAAGACATCAACGATATTAAATGCTTTTAGACTAGGCTCTGTTGTTAAATCTTGGTTTAATAGTTCTACTTCTACTGGCTCTGGTTTGGTTTCAACCATTAATGGGTTGGTGCTCTTCCAAACATATGCAGCAGCTTTACCCACTGTTTCATAAGTGCCATTAAAGTTAGTCAATTTTCCATACACGACTACAAAATCTCCGACCGCTACTGAGTTAAGATCATTGATCTTTGTACCGTTAGGACCATACACCTGGAATGCCAAGAAATCGTTTTGGGAATTTTTACCATTAATATTTTCCATATAGAAAGTAGCATTACCATATTGTGTTATGCCTGATTCATGGTAGGTTGGATGTAATTTCTTGACATACCCCATTACATAATATGGTTTGTCTGTTGAATCTCCTGCTGCCAATGCAGCGCAAATCTCGCGTGCTTTGATCACGTCGATAGCCTCTGCTGGGATATTCCATGCTTTAGCTTCCTCAGGGATAACCAATACTTCTGGCTCTTCTGGCTTGACTTGCTCGTTGAGTAATGGATTGGTTGATTTCCAAATATATGCAGCGCCTTTACCAGTGGTCTCGTATGTACCATTGTAGTTGGTTAATTCGCCATAAATTACCACAAAATCTCCAACAGCCACAGCATTAGGATCGGAAAGTTTTTTGCTATTAGGACCATATACTTGGAATGCCATAAAATCGTCGCTAGAGTTCGCGTCTTTGACTTCTTCCATGTAGAATTGTGCATTGCCATAGTTGGATACACCGTCAGCATGCTTGTTGTGAATCTTCTTCACATAGCCCATGACATAGTATTTCGTGCCTGTGGTTGCACCACTCTCTAATGCTGCACAGATATCACGTGCCTCTGATACAGTAATTGCTTCAGCAGGTACGTTCCAGCCGATGGTGTCGGGAGCTTCTACTGGTGGAACAACTGGTGTCTCTCCGTTATCAGGACGGTCGGTTGGACCAATAAATGGTGGAATTGCCATTTCACATGCTGTGAATATCAACAACGCAGCGGTGAAAATGAATGTTGAAAAATGTTTGTTGGTTTTCATTCTATTGTTTGATTAGTATTATTCTACAAAATTGCATACTTATTCAATTTCAGCCTGCAAAATTACAAAATCTTTGTCATATACACAAAAATATGTCCAAAAAAAAGTGAATTTGACATAAGAAAGGCGCAAAAAGTATGAAAATCATATTTTTTATTAAAAATATTTTGTGGATTGAGAAAAATGTAGTACCTTTGCACGCTGAATTGCGAACGTATGTTCGTGTCGCAATCAAAAACGCGTTTTTATTAATTAATTTAGGAGGATAAAACTATAGCAAATCCACAAAAAGGTCCACAGCAACGTCGTGGCCGTGTAGAAAAAGAAATGCCCAACCGCATCAATGATGCAATTCGTGGCGTGAAAGAAGTTCGCCTTGTGGGCGATAATGTAGAGCAAGGTGTGTATTCGTATGAGGCAGCAATGCGCATGGCGGATGACATGAACTTGGACTTAGTAGAAATCTCAGCCAATGCCGTACCACCTGTGTGCCGTATTTTGGATTATCAGAAATTCCTCTATCAAAAGAAACGCAAAGAGAAAGAGATCAAGGCTAACTCTGCAAAAGTGGTTATCAAAGAGATTCGTTTCGGACCACAAACCGATGAGCATGATTACAACTTTAAGTTGAAACATGCGCAAGAGTTCTTGAAAGATGGCAACAAGGTGAAGGCGTATGTGTTCTTTCGCGGACGTAGTATCCTCTTTAAAGATCAAGGCGAGTTGCTGCTAGCGCGCTTTGCGAATGACCTGGAGGAGTATGGCAAAGTGGAGGCTATGCCAAAGCTCGAGGGCAAGCGCATGATTGTAAACATCGCTCCTAAGAAGTAGTTTAGTGAACGCTTCGCTACTGTTTAGTGTTTAGAGACTAGAATATAGTCGTAGGGCCACCAATGGCTGCCTGAGACTTAAAATCAATATTAACAATTTAAATTATTAACAAAATGCCAAAGGTAAAGACTAATTCCGGTGCTAAAAAAAGATTCGCTCTTACCGGAAC
>JAFYSB010000019.1 GCA_017546705.1 Paludibacteraceae bacterium | reverse complement strand
AGCGATGATTTAACAACTAATTTGAGGTCGTTAAATAAATTTTGTAGCGAAAAATTTGGTCGTTCCGATTTTTTGTTGTAATTTTGCATGCGAGTTAGGGTGTGAATGTTGGTACTTTTTTTTTGCACTACAAAGATACAAAAAAACATTCAATAATCCTAACTTTTTTGTATGTATTTTTTAAAAAAATGATTGATATTCAATCGATTGTGACGAATGGGGTAATTACGTTTTCATCCTATCGTGTTCGCTCAATCGGTACTTACCCCTGCACGAAATTTGAATAAGAACCGGAAAGGTAAGGGGGAAATATCGAGTTATGAATTATGAATTTTGAATTTTGAATTAAGTTTACGCAGCCCAAATACAACCAAATCTCACCTAAAAGTGAACTTTTTGCTCGATTTGTTTGTATTTGTGCGTATTTTTTTGTACCTTTGCACGTTAATTGTGTATTATGAGTAATTATATCGTATCGGCAAGAAAGTATCGTCCTACGACTTTCGAAAGCGTGGTGGGGCAGCAAGCATTGACGCAGACATTGCGTAATGCTATACGTACCAACCATTTAGCGCATGCATATCTGTTTTGTGGTCCACGTGGCGTGGGTAAAACTACGTGTGCGCGTATCTTTGCAAAAACCATCAACTGTTTGACCCCAACGGCGGAGAATGACGCATGTAATGCGTGTGAATCGTGTGTGGCGTTCAACGAACAGCGTTCGTTTAATATCCATGAGTTGGATGCGGCGTCGAATAACTCGGTGGAGGATATTCGTTCGTTGATAGACCAAGTGCGTATTCCGCCGCAGATTGGTAAGTATAGCGTGTATATCATAGATGAGGTGCACATGCTGTCGCAAGGTGCGTTTAACGCGCTGCTGAAGACGTTGGAGGAGCCACCTTCATATGCTATCTTTATCTTGGCGACAACCGAGAAGCACAAAGTGCTGCCTACCATCTTGAGCCGTTGTCAGGTGTATGACTTCAGCCGTATTACGGTGGCTGATACCATTCGTCACTTGCAGTATGTCGCCCAACAAGAAGGCGTGAATGCGAGCGAAGAAGCATTGAACGTGGTGGCGCAAAAAGCGGATGGCGGTATGCGTGATGCGCTGAGTATCTTTGATCAGTTGGTGTCGTTCTGCGGAACAACGATTAGTTATGAGCAGGCAATAGCAGTGCTGAATGTGCTGGATACGGATTATTATTTCCGCTTGGTGGATGCGGCATTGGCTGGCAATGTGAGCGATGCCTTGTTGTTGCTCAATGAGGTGCTGGTGAAAGGCTTTGATGCGGGACACTTTGTGACAGGCTTTGCACAACATTTGCGCGATGTATTGGTGAGCAAAGATGTGGCTACGATACAACTGCTTGAGACATCAGATGCCATCCGTCAGCATTATCAAGAGCAGGCTCAACGCTGCCATGCGAAGTGGCTATTTAATGCGTTGGATGTGATGAATACGTGCGATGTGCAATATCGCACGGCGAAGAATAAACGATTGACGGTGGAGTTGGCATTGGTGAAGCTATGTCGGCTAACGGAGGTACCTGTGCAGGAGGTGCAGAAGGTTCAGAGTGTAGGGCAGAGTTCAGGAGTTCAGAAGGTTCAGGGGAGCAATGCAACAGTAGCGCCTAAGCCAGCGCCTGCGGTGCAATCAGCGGCACAAGCTGCACCTGCGCCTAAGCCAGCGCCACCCAAGCCTACGGCAGCCATGCCATCGTTGGGAAGTATGCCATCGTTGGGCAACTTGGGTGTGATAGGGCAGGCTAAACCTGCGAGCCAATCCCAGCAAGCGGCTCCTGCAAACGCGGCTCCAAGCGTACAACGCAACAACCCTTTTACAGCTGACCAACTCAATGACGCGTGGGTTGGTCTGAGAGTACACTTCCAAGGGGAAGAGCGTCTGTTGGCTATGTTAGCTAACTATCAGCCGACATTGGTGAATGAGGAGTTGTGTCGTATCACGGTAGCCAATCCTTGGCAGAAACAGGAGTTTGCTAAGTTTGGCAAGAAAGTGATGGATTTGATACGCGATGCCTTGCAAAATGATTTGCTCAAATTGCAGGTGGATGTGGCTGAGTTTGATCGTAGTACCAAGGCATATACGGCTGCGGAGAAATATAAATTGCTAGTCAAGCAAAATCCACATTTGGCTGATTTGAAGACGAGAATGAATTTACAATTGGAGTAAAGTTGAGAATTATGAATTTTGAATTATGAATTATATTCTTTCCATATTATTATTCTCTTTTGCGTTGCTGACCGATACGCATATCAGCACGAGTAATCCACGTCCGATGGAAGATTTGCAACGTTCGATTGCAGATATTAACCAGAATCCAGAGATTGAATTTGTGGTTGTGACGGGCGACTTGACGGAGTCGGGCGACCGCGCTTCGATAGAAGCCATCAAAGCAGCATTGGAGCAACTGCATGTGCCATTCTATGCGGCTTCTGGTAATCATGAGACTACATGGTCGGAGTCGGGCGTGATGGATTTTAGTCGTGTGTTTGGCGATAGTCGTTTTGCATTTAGCCATAATGGGATGTATTTTATAGGCTTCAATTCGGGGCCAGTGATTCGCATGGCGGATGGGCATGTGGCTCCGCAGGATATCGCATGGCTCAAGCATAATTTGGATACTGTGTCCAAGGCAGGGGATACTCCAATATTTGTCTTTACTCATTATCCGCTGAAAAATGGCGATGTGGACAACTGGTATGATGTGACGGATGTGCTGCGCCAACACAATGTGCAATGCGTGATGGGCGGTCACTATCATCGTAATTTGGTGTTTGACTGCGACGGTATAGCTGATGTGCTCAATCGCTCGAATATGCGTGGCAATGACACGATCAATGGCTACTCTATGATCACGGTGACGGATAGTATTCGTTTTCATGAGAAACGTATTGGACAGGTAATGCAGCAATGGTTGAGTTTACCTTTTGGTAAGAAGAAATATGGGGCATCGGATGCGAGTTTGCGTCCAGATTTCTCGGTGAACAAAGCATATAAGCAAGTAAAACGTGTTTGGCATAAGAGCCTGCGTGGAGGTGTCTATTCGACGCCAGTGACCGATGGAAAGAGTTTGTTTGTGGGTGATGATGTGGGTGTGATGTACTCTATTGATCAGAAGACTGGCGCTACAAATTGGACTTTTGATACGGGTATGCGCATCGTGGGAAGTCCTGCGGTGAGTGATGGGGTAGTGGTGTTCGGTAGTACGAACTATAATATCTATGGCTTGGATGCCAAGACGGGCGAAGAGTTGTGGCATGTGGCAACAAACCAAGCAGTTATGGGCGCTGCTACTATCCACGAAGGCATTGCCTATATAGGTGGTGGTGATGGTAGAATGTTTGCGATTGATATCCATACAGGCAAAGTGAAATGGACGTTTGATGAGTTGAAGAACTATGTTTTGACGCGTCCGTTGGTGTATGAGGATAAACTCTATTTTGGCACTTGGGATACGCACTTCTACTCGCTGAACTTGGCAGATGGTTCGCTGGTGTGGAAGTGGAACAATGGCAAGAGCAATCCTAAGTTGTCGCCTGCCAGCGTATGGCCTGTGGCTGCCAATGGCAAGGTGTTTATCACAGCTCCCGATCGCTATTTTACGTGTCTTGATGCCGAGACAGGTGCTGAGGTATGGCGTACAAATGCGTATAAGGTGCGTGAAACAGTAGGGCTGAGCGAGGATGGCAAAACGGTATATTCTAAATGTATGTGGGATACTATCGTGGCGTTGGATGCTACTTGCGATGATGTACAATTGCGTTGGGCTTCGCACGCCGACTTTGGCTACGAGCATAACCCAGCTATGCCATTGGAGAAAGATGGTATATTATGGGTAAGTACTAAGAATGGTTTGTTGCTTGGTATGGACGCACAAACAGGCGAGGTGCGTTGGCGTCATAAGATAGGTAACTCCATATTGAATACCCCATTACCACTTAGCGGAAAGGACTGTATCTTCACCAGTAGCGAGGGCACGATTACCTATATCCGTGTGAAGTAGGTTAAAGGTTAGAGGTTAAAGGCTAGAGTAATGTACGACCTGAAAGCATATTTGCCTACCACCAAAAAGGAGGTGCAACTCCGAGGTTGGGACGAAGTGGATGTGATCCTCTTCTCTGGCGATGCGTATATTGATCACCCTGCTTTTGGTGCAGCGGTGATAGGTCGTGTATTGGAGGCTAATGGTTATCGGGTGGCTATCGTACCACAACCTGACTGGCGTGGAGATCATCGCGATTTTACTAAATTGGGACGTCCACGATTGTTTTTTGGGGTGACTTCGGGTAGTATGGATTCGATGGTGAACCATTATACAGCAGCTAAACGTTTGCGTTCGGATGATGCCTATACGCCAGATGGGAAGGCTGGTATGCGTCCCGACTATTGCACCATTACCTATTGCAATATTCTCAAGCAACTCTATCCTGATGTGCCGATTGTGATTGGAGGCATCGAAGCGTCCATGCGCCGATTGACACATTATGATTATTGGTCTGACAAACTGATGCCAAGTATTTTGGTGGATTCTAAAGCCGATGTGCTGGTGTATGGCATGGGTGAGAAGCAGATCGTGGAGATTGCGAGGCAATTGGACACTTCTGAACCTTCTTTGCAAGGGGAAGAGTATATAAAAAGCAAGTTGTGCCATATACCCCAAATAGCATATATGGCGACTCATTTCCCAAAGATGGAAGAGGAGGTAATTCGCTTACAAAGCCATGAGGCAGCACTCAAGAGTAAGCGAGTGCATGCGGAGAACTTCCGCTTGATTGAAACGGAGAGCAATAAAATCAATGCGGCTACGATCGTACAGCCTGTGGGGGAAAAGTGTGTGGTGGTTAATCCTCCATATCCTACTATGGCTACCGAGGAATTGGATGCAATTTATGATTTGCCATTTATGTATCATCCACATCCGAAGTATAAGAATAAGCATATTCCTGCTTATGAGATGATTCGCTTCTCGGTATGTATGCATCGCGGGTGCTTTGGAGGATGCAGTTTTTGTACTATCTCAGCGCATCAAGGTAAGCAAATCACCTCGCGTTCGGAGCAGAATATCCTTCGCCAGATTGATATACTCAAAGATTTACCCGAATGGAAAGGTTATTTGAGCGACTTGGGAGGTCCAAGTGCTAATATGTATGGCATGCACGGCAAGGATATGACGTTGTGCGAGAAGTGCGCGCGTCCAAGTTGTTTGCATCCAACGATATGTAAGAATCTTAATCAAGATTTTGTGCCACTAATGGCTATATATAATAAGGTAGATAGCCTGCCATATGTTAAGAAGTCGTTTGTTGGTAGCGGCATTCGTTATGACCTGATGAACGAGCAGTATGGCGAGGAGTTGATTAAGCATCATGTGTCAGGACGGCTGAAAGTGGCTCCCGAACACACGTCTTCATCCGTGCTCAAACTGATGCGCAAACCTTCGTGGGAGCAGTATGAGCATTTTTATCACTTCTTCGAAAAGGTGAATGATGAAGCAGGTCTGCGCCAACAATTGATACCTTATTTTATATCCTCGCACCCAGGTTGTACCAACAAAGATATGCAGCAGTTGGCAGAGCGTTGCCGACAAATGCACTATCGTCCAGAGCAGGTGCAGGACTTTACACCGACACCGATGACATTGGCAACAACCATGTTCTATACGGGCATAAACCCTTATACGATGGAGCCAGTCTATGTGGCTAAAACCAAAGAGGAAAAACAAAAGCAGAATAGTTATTTCTTCTGGTGGAAAGCACCTGAGGAAAGCAAGAGAAAATCCCCAAGTTTCAAACCTAGAAAAGGCAAAAAATATGACAACAAAAAAGAAGTATAAGATAAATCCCGATACGCTTGTTCTTGAGCAAGTGGAGCATGGCTTGCGCTATTGGTTGCGTCAAACAGGTATTTATATATTTGGTGGTATTGTATTAGGTGTCGTATTCTTGTACCTATTTTTGGTTTTCTTCCCTTCTCCACGTGAGAAGCAATTGCTTCGTGAGAAAGAAGCGTTGCAGTCGCAATTGGAAACGGTCAATCGTCAGGTGGACCAAATGCAGATTGTGATGGCAGATTTGCAACAGCGTGATGATAACCTCTACCGTGTATTGTTTGGTGCAGAACCCATACCGCTGAGTATTCGTCAAGGTACACAGCGTAAGATTTCGTACTACGAAGAGTTGGCGCAGATGACGAATAGTCAGCTCTCCGCTGATTTAGCATTGAAGGTGGATATCCTAGAAAAGGAGTTGTATGTGCAGGCTAAATCCTATGATGAGGTGCTAGAATTAGCAAAGAATCAAGAGATTCGCATGGAAAATATACCTGCCATTCAACCTGTTCTCAACAAGGATTTGAAGCGTGTTGCTTCGGGTTTTGGTGTGCGTATCGATCCGGTATACCATGTGCGTAAGTTCCACCAGGGTATGGACTTTACTGCGCCTACGGGCACGGAAATCTTTGCCACGGGCAATGCAACGGTGAAGTTTACAGGTTGGAAACAAGGCTATGGTAATACGGTAATCTTGGACCACGGATTTGGGTATGAGACCTTGTATGCGCACTTATACAAATCCTTGGTGCGTCGTGGTCAGAAGGTGCGCCGTTCGGATATCATAGCATTGGTTGGTAACACGGGTAAATCCACAGGTCCTCACTTGCATTATGAGGTGCGTTTGAATGGCAAGCCGGTTGATCCACGTAATTATTATTTCTACGATCTCTCTCCAGAAGAGTACGATCAGATGATTCAACTTTCCAACAATTTCGGTCAAATGTTGGATTAGAAAATTGTAGTGCTACGCTAAAAGTTGATTAATGGCTTGTTGTGCTTGGGCGCCAACCACTACAAGGCGATAGATGAGCAAATCCCGCAGATTGTGCGCTAAGTCAAATACCCCTGCTCCAGTTGGTTTGAGATGGGAGTAGAGCGAAGCACCTCCTAAACGGAAGAAACGGTACAGTTGTTGGATATAGCCGTTAGTGACTATTGTCTTGTGTTGCATATCAATGCCTACCTCTCGTAGTGAATCGACTGATAACTGGCTTTTAATCAGTAATTTGAATGATTTGTACATGTGGCATAGTGCGTACTTGTCGCTATCGCACATGGGCCAAAGTTGCATCAAATTATCAATTTCTTCACGATCTTCTTCGTCGATGTTCAGCAGGGCATCTTCCGTCCAAGGGAGTAGCCAGTTGGCTGGTTGCTCGCGGAAGAATGGGGTGGAGTAGAACTCGCGGAATATTAAGAAGTTTTGGTCGAGTTGCAATTTAGCAATATGTTCCATCTCACTTTGCCGACTGCGTATGATGTCGTAAAATTCATTTGTCTCGCGGTTGTTCATCAACGGCATTAGTTCTTTTGTCAATTGCGCGTTGAACTGCTCCATACGTTTTATTTGTGTCGTGCGAGCGATATTGGATAGTGCCGTGAAACTGAGCTCTGGAGCATAAGTAAGCACCTCTTGTATTTCTCCGAGGAGTGCGCGATCGCGACGGATATAGGTATCGTGCTGTATCATCACGAGCAGCAACCCTACTACTACACGCTCGAAACCCTCTGGAGTTATGCCATCGCAGCATGTGATAAGGAGCATTAGATTGTCCTTACTCCAAGAATTTTCGAGCAGGTTGATGGTCAGTCCTGCTATTGCCATCAATCCGTCGATGGTATTGCTGGTGTCTTGTGTATAGACATAGAAATCCGCCACATCATCTTCGGAGAAGGTGGTGTGGCTACGATAATAGTCAAAGATTTCTAAGTTAGTCACTTCTAAATTTTTATTCCTTAAAACTCCTCTTTGATAAGGTAATTATTGCGCTCGGAGGAGTTGCGGATGATGAGTTCTCCGAGGAAACCAGCAAGGAAAAGCATGCAACCGAGAATCATCATCAGGATACTGAGATGGAAATATGGATTGACACTTACCAACATGGCAGCTACGCCATGAGCAAGTGCGTATAGTTTCATTGCTCCAACAACGATGATTGCTATAAAGCCAAGGATAAACATGATACTTCCCACCAATCCGAAGAAGTGCATAGGTTGTTTACCAAATTTGTTGAGGAACCATAAGGTCATCAAGTCTAAATAACCATTGATAAAGCGATTGAGGCCAAACTTGCTTTCTCCAAACTCGCGCTTGCGGTGCTGAACGACCTTTTCTCCAATCTTGGTAAAGCCAGCGTTCTTTGCAAGATAAGGAATATAGCGATGCATCTCAGAGAATACTTCAATGTGTTTAATCACGTCTTTGCGATAAGCTTTCAAACCGCAGTTCATGTCATGGAGTTTGATACCAGTGACCCAACGTGCAGTAGCATTAAAGAGCTTACTAGGTAGATTCTTTGTGAGCTTATTGTCGTAACGTTTTTGTTTCCAACCACTTACTAAATCCAGTCCATCTTCCTTAATCATGCGATAGAGCTCTGGTATCTCGTCAGGGGAATCTTGTAGATCAGCATCCATAGTGATTACTACATCACCCTCTACCAAATCAAAACCACAGTGCAATGCTGCGGATTTACCGTAGTTGCGACGGAAGCAAATGCCCCGAACATGTTCGTCCTGCGCGCGAAGGTGCTTGATTACTTCCCATGAATTATCCGAAGAACCATCGTTGACAAACACGATTTCGTAGGTATAATCGTTGGTCTTCATCACGCGCGTGATCCACTCATGCAGTACAGGTAAGCTCTCTGCTTCGTTGTACAAAGGAACTATCACTGATATATCCATAATTGTAAATGATTGTCTAAAGTTGAAAGTGAAATATTTCGTTTGCGACTGCAAAAGTACTAAAATTATTCGAAATAATCACAATATTTTCATTTTTTTTTGCAAGAATCAATAAAAATGATTATCTTTGCAGAAAAATTAAGGTTCGTCTGTTCAAAAAGTGCAAACGTATGCGTAAAAACGAAGAAGATTTTGGTAAGCTTTGGGAACTGAATGCTGTCTGGAATTTTTTGACTCCAGACGAGAAAGAATACATTGACCAACATACAACGATAAAGTATTATCGCAAGAACGAAACCATCTACAACGAAGGTGATTTGACTGAGCATGTCATTATGGTGCTTCGTGGTGTGGTACGCTTGTCAAAAGAAGGTGTGGGACAACGTTTGCAGATTATCCGATTGCTGAAGCCATATGATACATTCAGTTATCGCAGCGCAATGGCAGGTGATTGTCACTCTACTTCAGCTACAGCTCTTGAGCCTACCGTATTGTATTATGTAGAGCGTGATGCGTTCTTGGAAGTAATACAGAAGAATATCAAATTCTGTTATGCCGTATTGGTAGCTATGTCGAAAGACTTGGGTATCTCAGAGTCTCAAACTGTAAACTTGACCCAAAAGCATATTCGTGGTCGCTTGGCAGAAACGCTATTGACATTGAAGGCTACTTACGGCTTAGATGGTGATGGCGCTACAATTGCGATGTATATCGCGCGCGAGGATTTGGCAAATATGTCAAATATGACCACATCAAATGCCATTCGTACACTCTCGCAGTTTGCTTCGGAAGGTCTAATTAGTTTAGATGGACGCAAGATCAAATTGCTGGACGAGAACGAATTGACTCGCATTAGTCGCTTGGGATGATGTTTTTCCTCATGCGCCAATATCCTCTAATATTGCTTTTTATCTTTTTTCCTCTTTCTATCTTTGCGGTAAAGGTAGATTATCGTCTTAGTGCAGGTGCTGGTATGATTATGCCAGACGGTAAGGTGGATGTAATCGTTGACGATAAGAATGCATGGGTAGGGCCTGTGTATAATGCTGATTTTTCTGCCACATTCTATCCCGCTTGGCAGGCTATGCAAGATTGGCGTGGTGCGGGAGTAGGCGTGGGATTGAGTTATTGGAATTTTGGTCACTCAATGTTGGGACATGCGCTTGCGCCTTATGTCTATATGGATATTCCTTTTGTGCAATTGCCCCATTTTCGTTTGGGAATACGTCCTGCGATAGGTGTGGGTTTTCTCACTAAAACCTACGCGAATACCGTGCCTGAAGATCAGAAGTATCTAAGTTTAGAACATTCCAATCGCAGTGTAGGTAGTGTGACGAATTGCTATTTCCCAGAAATGTTGTATTTGGATTTTCCAATAACGAATGGCTGGAGTGTGGGTTTGTCGGGTGGCTGGTATCACTTTAGCAATGGTAGTCTGCGTCAGCCTAATTCGGGGTATAATATCTTTGCTGCGGAGATGGCGGTCCGCTATCAACCCAATACGAAGGAGTCTTTGCACACCGTTGGCACTAAAGAAAAAGTTCCTAATAACTCCAAACGTTGGTCCATCGCGCTTGCAGCCACAGCTACTGGGCGACAGGTCTATTATTGCGATCAGCAGACATTTTTTGTTTCCTCTATGCACGCTGCGGCATATTGGCACGCGCACCCTATTTTCCGTTTAGGTGGTGGTGTGGACGTGTTCTATGATGGAGCGTATGTGAAGCGAGAGACAAAATTCCAAAAGACCAATCTTGCTGCGGCAAAACCTGGCGATTGTTGGCGTGTGGGTGTGAGCGTGCAACCTGAGTTCATCGCTAGGAATTTTACAGCAGGTCTGCATATCGGAGCCTATTTGTATGATCCTGTAAAAGAATTAGAACCTTACCAAGATGCCATACAAACGCCTACAGGACGCCTTGATAAGCCAATCTTCTATGCCTATGATTTGCTGAAAGCAGGAAGTGCAGGGTATCCTGATGGGTGGCTGTACACCGAATTAGTTCTGCGCTACCATTTGCCTTGGAATATCTTTATACAGGGCATGATGAAAAGCCACCTCACCAAGGTGGAATTCATTTCTTTGGGTATCGGTGTCTATTATTGATTGCTGTTTAGCGGATGGAAGATATCCATTCCGAATGCCTCTGTGAATGCATTTTTCTCACGGAGATGATTGGCTGTATCCAATTGAATACCATGCTTGGACATCAGCAAAATACGATCGGAGAGTTGGATCGCCAAATCCAGTTCGTGCGTAGAGATGAGGATGGTTTTTCCCTGTTCGTGTGCCAAGTGACGGAGCAATTGCAGAATCTTAATGCGATTGGGTAAATCGAGGTGTGCAGTTGGCTCATCTAATAATATAATAGGTGTCTCTTGGGCAATCGCTTTGGCAATCAATGCACGTTGCTTCTCGCCATCGGAATGGGCATTGAAGAACGAATCTTCCGTTCCTTCCAGTCCTACATTCGCCAGCGCTTGCGATACTACTTGCTCATCCTCATCCGATAATCCGCCGAGAAAAGAGGTGTATGGATAGCGTCCCATGGCCACAACATCGTGGATGGTCGTGTTCTCCAAACTAAGGCGTTCGGTCAGTACCAGGGCAGTGGAATTTTGAATATTGGACTTGGTGTTTTGAATTTCAAAGGTGCCGCCAATTGCGGGTTGAAGTCCAGCTAGTGTACGTAAGAGGGTGGATTTGCCACAGCCGTTAGGACCTAACATACAAACCATCTCGCCTTGGAAGAGCGAGAAAGATAAATCACGCTGAACAACCTTCTGGTCGTAACCAATCGTGAGGTTATTCGTAGAAATAGAGGCGTTGGACACGGCGCGAGATGGATGTTAGTACTTCGTATGGAATGGTATGTAGTTTATCTGCCAACTCCTGTAGCGGCAGTTGGTCTCCAAACACAATGGCATAATCTCCTGGTTGTGCATCGGTGCCTGTGACATCTATCATGGCTTGGTCCATGCATACGTTGCCTACCACAGGACAACGCTTACCGCGCACCAGTACCTCGCCTCCGTAGTTGGAGAAGCGGCGGTCGAAACCGTCGGCATATCCGATTGGGATGACGGCTATTTGTCGTGGTTCGGAGAGGGTAGTATGGCGCCCGTAGCCAATAGTAGCGTTGGCAGGTACGGTCTTGATGCTCAAGATAGTGGTCTTCAACGTGCATACATTGCGCAATGTTGCATGGGCAAATGATAATCCATATAGACCAATACCCAAACGGCACATGTCGAAATGATATTCAGGGAAACGCTCAATGCCTGCTGTGTTGCATATGTGCTTGATTATCGGATACTTGAGTGCCGATTGCAATTGGGTAGCACAGGTGTTGAAGTAGTTGGCTTGTTCGTGAGTGAAAGCATCAAATTGCGTTTCGTCGCTACCTGCAAGATGGGAGAAAACACTTGCTACGCGTACTGCCTTCTGTCCCTGCAATCGGGCAATCAACTTAGGCATATCCTCTTGGTAAAAACCCAAACGATGCATGCCCGAATCAATCTTGATATGTACGGGTAGCGACTCTAAACCTTTCGCTTCGGCGGCATGGATGATGTCGTCAAGTACTTGGAATGAGTATATGTTAGGTTGGAGGTTGTTCTCAATGATGAGGTCGAGTGCAGCTACCTCTGGGTCCATGATGATAATAGGCAAGGTAATACCCGCTTTACGAAGTTCTACACCTTCATCAGCCACGGCTACTGCAAGGTAATCAACGAAGTTGGATTGCTGCAATGCTTTGCTAACCTCCACACTACCAGCTCCATAAGCAAATGCCTTCACCATGCAAGTGAGGCGGGTGGTGGTTGGCATTAGTGAACGAAAATAGCGTACATTGTCCACCAAAGCGGAGAGATTGACTTCAAGAATAGTCTCGTGAGTTTGGTGCAGAATACGCTGGGTGATGGTTTCTTCGTCGTAGCCTAACGCGCGCATAACGGCCGCGCACGTGCGTATATTTTGATGTGTAGAATCTTCGATGAGGGTAGGGCAGTCGGCAAATAGCAACATTTTCTCGGCTCGTTTTGCTTCGAGCGAAGGGAAGTTCTCGCCGTGCTCGGTGCCGATATAGGTGATAACACCTATCGTGGGTTGGATGATAGGTTGCAAACGAGCCATCTCGCCCATCTCAGATATACCTGCCTCAAAGATAGCCAGTTCGGTCTCTTCGCTGAGTTGCCATACCGACAATGGCACGCCAATCTGCGAGTTGTAGGACTTAGGCGAACGGGTAATGCGGTAGTCGTCTTTGAGCAACTGATAAAGCCACTCCTTGACCACTGTCTTGCCGTTAGAGCCCGTGATACCGATTACTGGTCCATGATAGAGCGAGCGTTTGTAGGCAGCTAATCGTTGCAAAGCAGCGAGAGGGGAATCGACTACGAGGAAAAGAGTTTCCTTTAACTCCCCTTGGGGGAGAAGGATTCCAGATTCCAGTGTCTGGACTCCAACCACAAACACCTTCACCCCGCGCTCAATCAGCTGCGGGATGTACTTGGCGCCGTCGTTCTTATCGGTCTTGAGTGCAAAGAAGAGTGTTGCCTCTGGCTCCGCGCCGAGTTGGCGACTATCCGTGAGCAAGTGGCGAATGTCTATGCTCTGCAAGTTATCAATATCGCCGATAACTTGCAGAGGATGAATAGCTTGTATGATATCTTGAATTAGCAACCCTCGAATTGTTGTAAGAAACGTACATCGTTCTCGGAGAAGAGGCGAAGGTCCTTCACGCGGTATTTGAGGTTGGTGATACGCTCTACACCCAAACCGAAGGCGTAGCCTGTATATACCTTAGAATCAATGCCGCAAGACTCCAATACGTTAGGATCCACCATACCGCAACCGAGAATCTCTACCCAGCCTGTGCCTTTGCAGAACGAACAGCCCTTGCCACCGCAGAGGTCACAAGATATATCCATCTCAGCCGAAGGCTCGGTAAATGGGAAGTAACTTGGGCGGAGACGAATCTGTGTCTCTGGGCCAAACATCTCTTTGGCGAAGTAGAGCAACACCTCGCGCAAGTCAGCAAAGCTGACGTTCTTATCAATATACAATCCCTCTACCTGGTGGAAGAAGCAGTGTGCGCGTGCCGAGATTGCCTCGTTGCGGTACACACGACCTGGGCACAACACACGGATTGGAGGCTCTTGGCTGAGCATGGTGCGTGTCTGTACGCTGGAGGTGTGGGAGCGAAGCAGAATGTCAGATGGCTTTTGTACGCCAATCTCCTTCTCAATGAAGAACGTATCTTGCATGTCGCGAGCAGGGTGCTCCGGTGCGAAGTTAAGCAACGAGTAAACGTGGTTATCGTCCTCTACCTCAGGACCTTCCGCTACGGTAAAGCCTACGCGAGCGAAGATGTCGATGATCTGCTCACGCACAAGCGAAAGTGGGTGACGTGTACCCAATGCAATAGGGTCAGAAGTACGGGTGAGGTCGAGTTCCTCGGCTGCTGCTTTAGCGCCATTGGCCTCTACCGCTTCGCGCAACTCATTGATACGTGCCTCGTAAGCCTGACGCAATGCGTTGAGTGCCTGACCAATCTCACGTTTCTCCTCTTTAGGTACTTCGCGAAACTCGTTGAAGAGTTCGGTAACCAAACCTTTCTTACTGAGGTATTTGATGCGCAGTGCCTCTAATTGCTCTGCGTTAGTTGCCTGCAAACCAGCTACTTGAGCGAGCAGGTCTTGTATTTTTTCTTTGATAGCCATAATCTGTTTTTCGATGTGGTGGTGCACAATCCACCAATTAACCCGCAAAGGTACAACAATTTTTGCATATTTGCAAATGTTTGAAATAATTTGTCGAAAAAATATGGCATAACTCCCTCAAATAGTCTAATTGCTATGGTTAACCTTTATTAATCCTTTATTAATCCGGTTCTTATTCAAATTTCGTGCAATGTTTTTCGTTCAAATACATTTTAATCTCCAGCAGTTTGATGCTTGCCCTTCCGTACATTGTACGCTTTAATGCTTTAAGTTTATTGACATACCCTTCGACTATTCCGTTAGAGAACTCATATTTCAATGCGTTATTTACCGCCTCCACATCTCGCGCCAAACCTCTTGCAAGCGTTCTCAATTCACTCAAAGAAGAGTTTAAATGTTGTTCAATCCACTCTTTCAGCCTTGAAAGATTACGCTCCCTTATAAACAAGAAAAATCCTTTCACAGCATTATACAACTCGCTAAACCATTGGCATTGAGTGAGTTTATTGATAATTCTTTCTGCACACTCAGAGATAGATTTTCCGCGTATATGCTGTTCTACAAGCCTTGCCAATGCTGGTGGTGGATACAGAGGTAATATGGCAGCTGGGACTTGTGGATTATCTACTATCTTTACCTTATTTCTCCAAGCTCTGAGGTGCCTATATTTGTCACAAAAATCTCTTAAGGAGAATGACATTCCTTGCTCCTGCAATAATTGGTGTACCTGAGTTAGTGTCTTTCTATTGACAAAAAACTCGTAATAAACACGATCCCGATACAAATCAAGGTCATCGCCAGGAGGGGAGTTTGGGTGTTGCTCTAGGTAGTCATCAAGACGCATTTTACGTATAACACGCTGATAATCTAATTGCATGCCTTGTAGGATGTTGACCAAACAATCACTCATGTTTTTAACCAAATGAAAGCGATCAGCAATCTGTGTAATGAACGGACTTGCTTCCTCAACGGCTGCCGAAAAAGCTGAAGCACGATCACGACTAACCATATTAACTAATGGATGCTCATTTAACCATTCCAATAAAGGCTCCTTCTCTCTGCCATTCAATAATCCAACAAAACGACCCGTTTCTAAATCGATAATAATCGTACCATACAACACACATCTTCTTAATGCCCAATCATCAACGCCTACTTTCTGAATCTCCTCACGCACAGGGACTTGCACTTGGTGGAGATAGCGTAGGATAGTGGTATCGCTGATTTTCTGCTCGTATTGCTTAACTAACTTTTCTGCTTGCAAAGAGGAAAAACTTGCTGCTATCGAAACAAGTTTCTGCCTTAGTCGGAGTGTGTTGCGTTGGTAGCGTTGTATCTCATCGCAGGGACTTTCCGAAAAAGTTTTGGCAGAACAGTTAGGATTGTTACAACGAAACCGTCGAGCATGGAAGATGATTTTGGTCTGATAGTTTAATATGGGCAAATCGTATAGTGTGCGCGTATAATGGCTGTGACAACTATGGCTTCGTTTGCCGCAATGGGGACAAATAGCTGTTTTTCTACGACTGCGTACTTGAATTTTGCAACGATTATCTTCGATGAAGGACGATTCTACTACTAATTTGAGGTCATTAAACAAATTTTGTAGAGAAACATTTTGTCGTTTCG
>JAFYSB010000018.1 GCA_017546705.1 Paludibacteraceae bacterium | reverse complement strand
GCTGGTACTAAGGAACACGGAGTAAATTATACACTATCTAGTAACAAATTCACTCGCACAGGTTATACTCAAACTGGTTGGTCCACTTCCGATGGCGGAGCCAAAGTATATGACTTAGGCGGAACTTACACAGCAAATACCAATGTTGCACTATACCCATTCTGGACACCAAACCAATACACCATCATCTATAAGGACCAAGGCGATGCCACATTCTCAGGTACTCATGCTACAGGCTATCCTACTCAACACACTTATGGAACTGCCACCACATTAAGTACCGCCACTAAAACTGGCTACACTTTCGAGGGTTGGTACAAAGAAGCGGCATGTACAAACAATGTAACATCTTTAGGTGCAACAGCATACACCTCCAACATCACCCTCTATGCAAAATGGACTCCTAAAACCTATACAATTACCTTAGACGCCAACGGCGGTGAAAGCAATGGTAGTGCAACTGCTACATACAATAGCAGCGATGTAACGAACATCACGCACCCTATTCGCACCGATCACCGTTGCAATGGCTATTATACAGCAGCAACTGATGGTACATTGGTTCTCAACACCGATGGCACATTGGTTGCAAATGTCAGTGGCTATACCGATGCCAACGGCAATTGGATAAAAGATGATAATGTCACTTTGTATGCACAATGGACATACGACGTGACTGAATATACCGTCACCTTTGGTGTTGAAGAAGGTTCTTCTTATGGTTCACTCAGCGCGTACAACAACACCACCGCCGCTGCCATCACTTCACCAGCCACCGTGCGTAGTGGACACAGCATCACTTTCACCGCAACACCTGAAACCCATTATGAAGTAGAAGGTTGGTACACCGATGCCGCTTGCACATCTGGAAAACATAACGCAGGACAAAACACATACACTACTACCATTTCTGGCGAAACCAATGTATATGTAAAATTTGTAGAGAAGACATGGAATGTTACATTCGCTACCACTATTGGTGGTACTGTCAGCCCATCTGAAGCACAAGCAGTAGGAGAAGTTACTGGTATCAGCATCGCTGCTACCCCTGTAATAGGTTACACTTTTGCAGGTTGGACGTCTTCTAATGGCGGTACATTCGCAGATAATAAAGCAGAAGAAACCACTTTCCATCCTACAGCAGCTACTACTGTTACCGCCAACTTTACAGAGAATTTATACACTATTATCGTACAATCAAACAACAATAACCACGGTACAGTTACCCCAACTACTGGCGAAGTTGGTATTGCTACTACTATCGAAGTAACTGCCACACCAGAATCCGGTTACCAATTTGTCAATTGGACGGCTACAAGTGGTATCACTATTGCAAATGCAGAAAGCACTACTACCACTATCACAGCTACAGCAGCAGGTACACTAACAGCAAACTTCGAGCTCATACCTCCTCAAACTTTATATCTTGATCCTACTGGCTGGACAGGTGATAATGCTCGTTTTTCTGTGTATTACTGGAATAGCGAAGGCCATGCTTGGGCAGACATGGTTAAAGTAGATGCTAATAGCAGTTATTATACCGTAGATATCCCAGCTGGCTATCAAGATATTATGATGGTTCGATTAAAATCTGCAGAACCTGAAAACAAATGGGAAAATGCTTTGAATCAATCTGGTAACTTAACAATTCCAACAACCGGCAATAATTTGTATGTACTAAACAACAAAACGGTTTCCTATTTACACCTCAAGCCAAACGAAAATTGGAAACAAGCTAATGCACGATTCGCAGCTTATTTCTTCGGAAATGGTGAAATATGGGTGGATTTAGAACACAATAGAGACGGCATTTATACTTGTAAAATTCCTACAGAAAAAAAATATCCAAGCGTCATTTTCTGCCGTATGAACCCATCTCAAAAAGAAAACAGTTGGGGGAATAAATGGGACCAAACAGCAGACCTAACAATTGATACAGAAAAGAACTTCTATACCGTAAGCGAAGGAGTATGGTCTAAGGGTGAGGGTACTTGGGACAGACTATGGGATGATAGCCAATGGAGTACTTATACCCCATCAGTAACTATTACTGAAAATACGGGCGATTATCGATTGGTATATGTAGAAAGCGAAGTATTAGGGACTGCACCATACACCAAATTCCACCCATCTCAGTCCATTTCATACCAAGCGTCTGATACAAAGCAAGATATTGTAAGTTTCTATATCAACAAAGACGGACAAAATCCTGCTATCTTATTGCAACAATGCACCATCGATGGCACTACCATCACATGGAATACAGTAGCTGCGCAATCTATCAATGGTGTTCACGGAGATAATCCTGGCGGTGCAATGGCACCAGCCAAAAGGACTCCAGAGTTGTACATAAGCAATGGCTGCCCAGCTGTTACCGGAAATGGTGTTTACAACTTCGTACTACAGCAGACTGATGGTGAAGCCACTATCCTAAGCGAAGAAACCCAGGCTTACGTAGGTAATTACTATATTCGCTCATATTGCGCGGAAGGTGGTTGGTATGATTACCTCAATAATGACGGCAATCTAATGACGCACTCAGAAGCATCACTCATATACGGCAATTACGATTATTACTTCTGCAAATGGATTCATCTTGGTAAAAACATCAAATATACAATAGCAAACGACTATAGCCCATGCATATCTGATACGCTAGTGGGTGACGATATTGCTATCACGAGTATATTACCTGCTGATGCCAATGTACGCTTCACATGGAATAGTAAGACCAACGCGCTCGAACGTGCTTATTTGAGTGGCTCTGGTAATGCAAAAGATCGTTACCTCGTATTAGTTGGTGATGAAAATCTACAAGATACTTCTGGAAAGAATTTTAATATCACTGGCCTGAAGGCGAATGAAGCGAACTTCAAGGATATGGAAAATTGGCTCTATCAATTGGATGTCAAAGCAAATGAAAATACGCACGTGAAGTTGACTGCCGAATACAACGGCAAAACACAATACTTCAAAGGTAGTGAAACTACCACCGAGAAATTGATTGACGGAACAGCAGAACACTATGCACTTCGACTTATCTATGATTTCAAAACAAACTACCTCGTATCTGGTCTAGTAGGAAATCAAGAAATTACCGGTAATTTAGCACTGGAAAAAGTCATGATTGTCCGCTCACACCACGAAGAAGCACAAACAGTACAAATTTCCGGCGAAGGAAGCGTGACTGCTCAACAAGCATACGGCGTAATGACATTCAACAAAGCAACACTTAACGATGGCACTAAGTCGCAACACGAACGCGCACTCTATTGGGTATCCTTCCCATTTGATGTCAAATTGAACGAAGTATTTGGCTTTGGTAACTATGGCGAGCACTGGATTATGGAGTACTATGATGGCGCAGAGCGTGCAGAAAAAGGCTTGTGGGCAGATGCTGGTACCTATTGGAAGTATATAGAGAATCCAGAGGGATATACACTCGAAGCAGGTAAGGGATACGTACTCTGCTTGGATTTAGATTTGCTTGGTAACAGTGCCGCTTTTTGGGATCACGAAAATACAGAAATTTCCCTCTACTTCCCATCCGACGGACAAAACGCCATCGTTATTGACAACAATCCTACAAAGACAACTACCAAAGTAGATGCACATGAGTGTACAATCAATCGTCCAGGTAATCCAGACACGGGAGATCGTCGCATCAAAGATTCCAATTGGAATATCATTGGTGTACCTGCATACACCAATATCGCAGAGATCACTGGATCAGATCTTAGTTACTATCAATACGACGCTGCAGAAAACAAATACATTCCTAGCGTTTCTCCTACCTTCAACAGTATGCATGCATACATGGTTCAATTCGCTGGCGAAATCAATTGGAGAGAACAAGTTATTAGTTTGTCTGCTATTGCTGCCCGCCGCAATACTACTAGCAAAGACCAATATACTTTGCGCCTTGCGTTGCAGCAAGAGGGTGAACAACAAGATCATACCTTCATCCGCTTGCAAGAAGACAACGCTACTGCTGAGTTTGATATGAACTACGACCTCTGCAAGATTATCAACCATGGAGCCAACATCTACTCTATGATTAACGACGTAGAGGTAGCTGCCAACGTACTCCCTATGGAAGAGCGCGTCATTCCAATCGGCTTGGATATCCATGAGACTGGCAACTACACCTTCGCTATGCCTGATGGTACAGATGGTATCACTGCTATCCTCATCGACTATGAGACTGGCAAAGAGACCAACCTACTCCTCGCTGACTACACCACCGAACTCCGCGAAGGCACCAACAACGGTCGCTTTGCCCTCCGCGTACGTCCAAACCATGTAGCCACTGCGGTAGAAACTATCATCAATGGTGCAAACGGACAAATCCAAAAGTACATCATCAACGGCGCATTATACATCCTCAACAATGGTCAGTTGTACGATGCTCAAGGTCGTATGGTACAACCATAATCATACGATAGCATATAAAACAACAAATGAGTGGGTCGATGACCCACTCATTTGTTTATTTCCCTTTGTATCAGAGATAATCCGTGATATCCGTGGGAGATAATATCCTATCTCACTCTCCTGCGATTCAACTCACGTTGATACTCTCGCGCTACCGCACTATGCTTGGCATATGAAGACGAGAACACATGCGTGCCAGAGAAATCAGGATTAGCGCACATATATAGGTAATCCGTCTTTGGCGCATTCAATACCGCATCTATCACATCAGGGCGTGCCAAACGTATAGGACCAGGAGGCAAACCGCGATGCTTATACGTATTGTATGGCGAGTCAATAGCCAAGTGACGCTTCAATACACGGCGCAACGAGAAATCACCCACAGCAAAGATTACCGTAGGACATGCCTGCAAAGCAATGCCTTTCTTCAAGCGATTGATATAGATCGATGCTATAGCAGGATACTCCTCTTTCTTGTTGGTCTCTGAGGCAATGATCGAAGCAATTGTTGCCACTTCCACTGGTGTCAATCCTAGTTTCTTAGCCTTTGCCTGACGTTCCTCATTCCAAAAACGCTGATACTCCTTATACATACGCGCAAAGAGTTGGTCAGCCGACATCGTCCAATACACTTCATAGGTATTAGGGATAAAGAGGCATACCGCCGTCTCTGGTTTCAAACCAAAGTGCGCCAAATACTCCGCATCATTTAGGCGTTGTATCACCTCTGCCGAATCCAACAGCAGTTTCTTGCCCATATGCCCAGCCAACTGCTCGCGTGTGCGGATAGATTGGGTAAAGGATAGTTTGATAGGAGTCTCCTCGCCCAATTGCAAACGACGAATCAAATCGCGGTTAGCAACACGTGATGCAAAGCGATAGAAACCAGGCTTCACATCGGTAAACTTCAGATACTTGCAGTGCAATGACCATGCCAAGTCCGATGCCATCTCATAATCGCCCAACATCTCTGCCATTAGCGAGTCAGTAGTCATATCAGGATACACATGATAGCTATGCGACTCACCATCCATACTCTGGAAGTTAGACACTGCAAAATGATAATACTGTTTAATGCAAAATCCCATAGCAGTCAAGAGCATCACTGCCACCAGGGAAAGAATAATCCACGTTGTTTTTTTCATAATCAAGTTTTTATTAAGAGGATTACATCGGAGGGGGATTTCTTATCTCGGCTAATGCCTCCAACGATTTTTCCTTCGTAATCCCTTAGTCTGCCGACGGCATCCTTACAAAAAAATGCCATGTGCTCTCACTCAAGCAAGCTTGGATTCGGCTACATCGGAGGGGGATTTCTGCGTAATCCCTTAGTCTGCCGACGGCATCCTTACAAAAAAATGCCATGTGCTCTCACTCAAGCAAGCTTGGATTCGGCTACATGGCATTTTTTTGCGGAAGGAGGGGGATTCGAACCCCCGGTACAGTTACCCGTACGACAGTTTAGCAAACTGTTGGTTTCAGCCACTCACCCATCCTTCCCCGCGCTATGCGCGATTCATCGACGTTCTTTGTCTGAAGCACTTCCTTTCACGAAAGCGACTGCAAAGGTACTACAAAAAATGCACATACGCAAATTTTTTTAAGAAAAAATGTATTTTTGTATAAAAAAAGTGCGTATGGGCTGCATTAAGCGAACGTAGCTTCGGGGGAATGTTGGAAAATTCGTTCGAGCATAGCGAAATAAGAGCGTCGTTTCGAGGACATTGCATTAGCAAAGTCATAACATCCTTAATGAAATATTTATTTTTATTTGCATATGTGCAATATTTTGCGTACCTTTGTAGCGTATTTCTGTACATCACGATTTTTAACTCAAAACAATTATACAAAGGTATGAAAGTAGGCGTAGTAATGGGCTCAACCAGCGACTTGGAGGTAATGACTCCAGCGATTGAGACCCTTGAGCAATTTGGAATTGAAGTAGATAAACGCGTCATCAGTGCACACCGTGCTCCACACGAACTGATGAAATGGGCGGAGTCCGCTCGCGAGCGTGGTCTGAGTATCATCATCGCTGGCGCAGGCGGCGCAGCACACCTCGCAGGTGTGATTGCTGGACTCACCTCACTCCCTGTGATTGGTGTACCTATTCGCAGCAAGACCCTCGACGGATTGGATTCCCTCCTCAGCATCGTACAGATGCCAGCAGGCATCCCAGTAGCTACTGTAGCCATCAACGGCTCTAAGAACGCAGCCCTGCTCGCAATCGCCATCCTCGCTTTGCAAGACAATGCGCTCCTCACTCAACTCGAAGACTTCCGCAAACAACAAACCGAAAAAGTAGTTAATACTGTTATTTAAGAACAAAGAACCAAGACTAATCAGTAACGACTACCAGACAATAGTAATAAGTCTTGACTCCTGGCTCCTTGTTCCTGACTCAAAATTATAAATATGAACTATAGAATTTTCGTAGAAAAGCGTCCTGCGTTTCAGGTAGAGGCTCGCAGTTTGAAAAACGAACTCAACGAGAACCTCCAACTCCACCTGCAATCGCTTCGCTATATCAATGTGTATGACCTCTTTGGTTTTACACCAGAATTGCTCGAGCAATGCCGCTACAGCGTTTTCGGCGAGACTGTAACCGACACCGTCACCGAGATCTCACCTCTAACCTCTAACAGCGACAGCGGTCTAACTTCTAATAAGTACCTCGCCGTAGAGTACTTGCCTGGTCAGTTCGACCAACGCGCCTCTTCGGCTGTGGACTGCGTGCACCTCATTGACCCAAATGCTGAGGTAGAGATCCGCTCAAGCCGTCTCCTTGTCTTTGACGAGCAACTCACCGATGCCGAGCTAGATAAGATTCGCCACTACTACATCAACGCTGTAGAGTCACGCGAGAAAGACCTCTCTCAGCTCACCCAAAACCAAACAGCAGATATCAAACCGCTCGCACAGCTCGATGGCTTCATCACCATGCCACGCGAGGAGTATGCAGCATTCTGCAAAGAGTGGGGATTGGCGATGAATACCGACGACCTCCACGAGGTAGTCACCTATTTCCAAAAGGAGCAACGCAACCCTACCGAGACCGAACTCCGTATCCTCGATACCTACTGGTCTGACCACTGCCGTCACACTACTTTCACCACCATTCTCGAGTCCATCAAGATCGACGACTCATTCGTGAAAGATGAGATCGAGTCCACCCTTGGCATGTTCCATGATATCCGCGAGGAGTTGGGCCGTACAGAGAAACCACTCTGCCTCATGGAGCTCGCTACCATCGGTGCGCGTTATCTGCGCAAGAAAGGTCTTCTCGACGATATGGAGGTCAGCGAAGAGAACAACGCTTGCTCTATCTTCATCGATGTCGATGTCGATGGCAAGACCGAGAAATGGCTCCTCCAATTCAAGAACGAGACCCACAACCACCCAACCGAGATCGAGCCATTCGGTGGCGCAAGTACCTGTCTTGGTGGTGCGATTCGCGACCCACTATCTGGTCGTGCCTATGTCTATCAAGCCATGCGCGTAACGGGCGCAGGCGATATCTATAAGCCAGTAGCAGAAACCATGCCTGGTAAACTGCCACAGCAGATCATCTCACGCAAGGCAGCCGCAGGTTACTCCAGCTATGGCAACCAAATCGGTCTGGCTACCACCCATGTGCGTGAGATCTTCCACCCTTCGTATGTGGCGAAACGCCTCGAGGTAGGTGCTGTAGTAGGTGCATCTCCAGCTAGCAATATCCGCCGCGAGAGCCCTGCGGCAGGCGATATCATCCTGCTCCTTGGTGGTCGCACTGGTCGTGACGGTGTAGGTGGTGCTACAGGTTCATCCAAAGAGCATACCGAAGCCTCTCTCGAGACTTGCGGTAGCGAGGTACAAAAGGGTAATGCTCCAGAGGAGCGCAAGCTCCAACGCCTTATGCGTCGCCCTGAGGCTACTCGCCTCATTAAGAAGTCCAACGACTTCGGTGCAGGTGGCGTCAGCGTAGCTATTGGCGAGTTGGCTGATGGCTTGGATATCTACCTTGACCGTGTACCTACCAAGTACAGTGGTCTCAATCCTACCGAACTGGCTATCAGCGAGTCACAAGAGCGTATGGCGGTAGTCATCGAAGCCAAAGACCGTGCCGAGATGGAGCACTATTGCCACCTTGACAATATCGAATATACCCATGTAGCAGATGTCACCGACAGCGGTCGCATGCGTCAGTTCTACAAGGGCGAACTCATCGCTGACCTTACTCGTGAGTTCATTGACAGCGCAGGTGCTAAACACTTTGCTTCTGCTGCTATCTTGCCTGTAGAGGAGAAGAACCCATTTGCGCAAACCGTAGAGGGTGCTACCCTCGAGGAGAAAATGCTCAAGGTCATGTCCGACGCCAATGTCACCTCACAAAAAGGTTTGATCGAGAATTTCGATGCCACTATCGGACGTAGCACCGTACTTATGCCATTCGGCGGCAAAACGCAACTATCTGAAACACAAGTCAGTGTGCAGAAACTTCCAACCGATGGCTATACCAATACCGCTTCAGTCATGGCGTTTGGTTACAACCCATTCATTGCCGAATGGAGCCCTTACCATAGCGCTGCTTACGCAGTCGTAGAGGCATGTACCAAGGTCGTAGCTGCTGGTGCGGATTATAGCCGCATGCGCTTCTCTTACCAAGAGTACTTCGAGCGTATGAGCAGCGAGCATGCCTATGGCAAACCTCTCTCTGCACTCCTCGGTGCACTCAAGATGCAAGTGGCTTTCGGTCTCCCAAGTATCGGCGGTAAAGACTCTATGTCAGGTACTTTCGAGCATATCAGCGTACCTCCAACTTTGATTGCTTTCGGTATCACAACCGTGCCAGCTGATAAGGTGGTTTCTACCGACCTCAAGAAAGCAGGTCATAAGCTCTACCTCATCAAGCACAACGCATTGGCCAACTATATGCCTAATGTAGAGCAATTGAAAGAGAACTGGACTTATACCACCAATGCTATCCAATCTGGCAAGGTTTGCGCTACCTTTGCGCTAGGTTTCGGTGGCGTAGCAGAGGCATTGGCTAAGATGAGTTTCGGTAACGAACTCGCAGTAGATGTCCAAATTGCTGAGAACGAACTCTTCGACTACAACTATGGTTCTATCCTTGTAGAAGCAACCTGCGATCTAACTTCTAGCAGCGAAAGCGGTCTAACTTCTAACAGCGTAGCGATCCAATACTTAGGCGAAGTCACCGACGGAACCCACCTCATTATCAATGGTGAGCGCGTATCACGCGAGGCATTGCTGAAGGCATGCTGTGGTCAGTTCGACAAGATCTACCCATCCGCCGTCCCTGCGCAGCATCAAGCATTGATGCCAGCAGATACCGAGTCTCTAAACACTAAACACTCAACACTAAACTACAACGGCCCCGCCGTTGAAACCCCTCTGGTATATATCCCCGTCTTCCCAGGCACCAACTGCGACTACGACTCTGCCAAGGCATGGCGTCGTGCAGGAGCAGAGGTAGAGACTACTATTTTCCGTAACCTCACAGGCGAGGATGTCCTTTCGAGTATCGACGAGATGGTAGAGCATATCAACCGCTGCCATATCCTTATGTTTGCGGGTGGTTTCTCTGCGGGTGACGAACCAGACGGCAGTGGTAAGTTCATCGCCAGCGTGATCAACAACCAGAAGGTCGGCGCAGCTATCACAGCCCTCATCGACCGCGGTGGTCTGATCCTGGGTATCTGCAACGGTTTCCAAGCATTGGTTAAGAGCGGATTGTTGCCTTATGGCAAACTGGGTATGGTTACTCCAGACTCTCCAACCTTGTTCCGCAATGACATCAACCGCCACATCTCGCAGATGGTAACGACTACCGTGGCTACCACCGCTAGCCCATGGCTCCGTGGAATGCAAGTAGGTGATACACATAGTATTGCAGTCAGCCACGGCGAAGGTAAGTTTGTGGTGAATGAGGAATTGGCGAAGGAGTTGTTTGAGAACGGACAAGTGGCATTCCGCTATGCCGATCCTATGACAGGTGAGGCGACCATGGAGGCTCCTCACAACCCTAATGGCTCGTATTATGCCATCGAGGGTATCATCTCTCGCAACGGTCAGATCCTCGGTAAGATGGGTCACACCGAGCGCTGGGAAGAGGGCGTGTTCACCAATATCGCTGGCAACAAATGCCAACCTCTGTTCGACAACGCAGTGGCATACTTCCGCAAGAAGTAATAGTACGAGATTAAATAACACCAAAAGCCATTTATGCTTCCACATAAGTGGCTTTTAATAAGCAATACTATGATTACATTTATCATCTCACTAATTGCTCTGGTGATAGGCTTTGTTCTCTACGGCACGTTCGTAGAGCGTGTATTTGGTATCGACCCTAAGGCGCAGACACCTGCGCTCACCAAGACCGATGGTGTGGACTTCGTACCAATGAAACCGTGGCGAATCTTCCTTGTACAATTCCTCAATATCGCAGGATTAGGACCAATCTTCGGTGCCATTATGGGTATCTTCTATGGTCCATCGGCATTCTTATGGATTGTACTAGGTACGATATTCGCTGGCGGCGTGCATGACTACCTCAGTGGAATGATATCTTTGCGTAAAGACGGCGTTTCGCTACCTGATATCGTCGGTGACGAACTAGGCAAAGGCGTCAAACTCTTTATGCGCCTGCTATCCATCGTGTTGCTCGTATTGCTCACCACTACCTTCCTTTCAGGTCCTGCTACCCTACTCCAAGGATTAGCGGGATTAGGTACCATGACCTTCCAAGGGCATTTGATTCCTATTGTATGGGTATTGATTATCTTTGGTTACTACACATTAGCAACCGTGTTACCTGTAGATAAACTAATTGGACGTTTCTACCCTATTTTCGGTGGTGTATTGCTCTTTATGGGTATCGGAATTATGGTGGTAATGCTTAGTCGGTTTGGTGCAGAAATGCCCGAATTGACCGATGGTTTGCACAATCGTCAGACGAATGGTCTGCCTCTATTTCCGATGATGTTTGTCAGCATTGCGTGTGGAGCTATATCAGGTTTTCATGGTACACAATCACCGCTAATGGCTCGCTGCGTGACCAACGAGCGCCAAGGTCGATGGATATTCTATGGTGCCATGGTTGCGGAAGGTATCTTAGCATTGATTTGGGCAGCCGCAGCGGGGACAATGTTTGCAGACCCAGAGGCAGGTTTGTACGGAATAGACGGGCTTCAAGCCTTTGCCGCAGCGCACCCTGGCGAGAATATCGCAGCATTAGTCGTGGATAAGGTATCTCGTTCGTGGTTAGGTACGATAGGTGGTATATTGGCGATTATAGGTGTGATAGCCGCTCCTATCACTTCGGGCGACACGGCACTGCGTTCGGCTCGACTGATTGTAGCGGACTTTATGCACCTCAGTCAACGCCCCATCCGCAACCGACTAATGATTGCAATTCCGCTATTCTTGTGCGTATTTGGTATGGTTTTCGTCGATTTCAACGTAGTTTGGCGCTATTTCGCTTGGACCAATCAGACATTAGCCGTCTTCACCCTATGGGCAGGCACCATCTTCCTCTATAAGAACTCACGCACAACGAATAAATACCCATACGCCTACCTTATCGCACTGATTCCTGCGCTATTTATGACTATGGTCAGTGTAAGTTATATTTTCATTGCACCCGAAGGCTTCCACTTTGCAAGGATTGGGCTGAGTTGGGTAGCATACTTGATTGCAGGAATCACCACGATAGCCATGTTAGGTGGGTTCGCCTATTGGACAAAACAATCACTAAACACTAAACTCTAAACACTAAACAATATGATACAATCTGCTTCTTTTGTAATCTCTAGTCCGGACGTTATGCAATGTCCGCAGACTACCATTCCCGAATATGCTTTTATTGGTCGAAGCAATGTAGGAAAGTCTTCGCTCATCAATATGCTCACGCATAATCCCAAGTTAGCTAAGACCAGCCAAAAGCCTGGTAAGACATTGCTTATCAACCACTTCCTAATTAATGCAGGTAGTGATACCCATTGGCATTTGGTCGATCTCCCAGGCTACGGTTTTGCGCAAGCGGGCAAGACACAGCGCGCTAAACTCAAGATGATGATTGAGCGTTATTGCCTACTGCGTGAGGCATTGGTTAGTTTGTTTGTATTGGTGGATTGCCGCCATGAGCCACAGCAGATAGATTTGGAGTTTATGGAATGGTTGGGCGAGAACGAGATACCCTTCTCCATCGTCTTCACCAAAGCCGACAAACTAGGTAAACAAAAGTTGGCTGCCAATGTAGAGAGTTACAAGCAAAAACTCTTGGAGACATGGGTGGAGTTACCTCCTATCTTCATCACTTCGGCAGAGAAAAGTATCGGTGAATCCGAGCTTATTGCCTATATCGAGGGTATTAACCGCGATTTAACGAATCGCGGATGAGACCGTTGCACTGTTAGACGCTAGACCACTTTTTGTTAGATCGCTTCGCTGTTAGATATTGAATGAATTTTGATATATTACATACGGATGATATACGCGTGGAGCATTGTGATGGTTCACGCCGTGGCGTGCAACAGGTGTTAGACGCCTGCCGCGAAGAACGACGTCCATATATAGTGATCAAGGAACCAGGAACAAAGAATAAGGACATATCAGAAACGACTAATAAGACGAATCAAAATAGTCTTGACTCTTGGTTTCTGACTCCTGGTTCTACCATCTTAGTTCCCATCACTATGCTCGAGGAGGAGGTATATAAGGCTGAGATCTGCACCTACTTGGCGCGTAAGACAGGAGCACATCTCATACTACTGCGTGCGAACGATTATGGCAGCAAAGCAAAGCGGAACATGCAACGCATTATCACCCATATCCAAACTATTGCAGAGCGTACAGGTGAAACAATCACCTACGAAGAGCGCGTAGCCACAGGTGATAGTTTCCATATCCACAAAGAACTCCACACCATTCTCCCCCTCAAAGGGGAAGATGGAGTGGGACTTATTCTCCTCACTGCTAGCCGCGAATATGGATTAGACGATTGGTTGTTTGGTCCACCAGAGCAGTACGTTATCCGCAAAAGCCCAGTGCCTGTCATGCTCGTTAATCCGAGAGCCGATTTGTTCTCGCTATGCGATTAAGCACCATCCCGCAGCAAGAAAACTGCGGGGTGAGTTGTATATAATTTTATTTTTTCTTGCATATATACTATTTTTTTACTAATTTTGCACCCAAATATAAATACTATGAGAAAACAACACTTTATCGTAGCAGTGATACTGCTTATCTTCGGTTCTATGGCAATGGCGCAAGACGTCAAAGTGAAAACAGGTATCGAAGTATTGCGTGAGCGCAACTTTGATGTGCTGCAAGGCAAGCGCGTAGGACTATGTACCAACCCTACTGGTGTGGACCGTCATCTTGTTTCAACAATTGATATTCTATGGGAAGCAGACAATGTGAACCTTGTAGCATTGTACGGCCCAGAGCATGGCGTGCGTGGTAATATCTACGCAGGCGATCATGTAGATAACGAAGTGGATGCACGCACAGGCCTCAAGATGTACTCGCTCTATGGCAAGACATCTAAGCCCACCCAAGAGATGATGGATGAAATCGATGTGATGGTATATGACATTCAGGACATCGGTTGCCGTAGTTATACCTATATCTCCACAATGGGAAATTTGATGGAGGCATGTCAGGCATATGGCAAAGAGTTGGTGGTACTAGATCGCCCCAACCCATTGGGAGGTAATAAGATCGAGGGATGCTTAGTAGAGGATGGATTTGTATCGTTTGTAAGCCGCTTTGCGATACCTTATCTCTATGGTCAGACTCCTGGTGAATTGGCATTGTATCTAAATGCACAAGCCGAAAACCCCTGCAAACTGACTGTGGTAGAAATGCAAGGATGGACACGCGATATGACATGGGATGAAACGGGATTGGAGTGGATAGTGGCTTCGCCACACGTGCCTCACGGCAGAACTGCTATATACTATCCAGTGACAGGTATCTTTGGCGAATTCTACTACATCAATATCGGTGTGGGCTACACTATGCCTTTCGAGGTGATGGGTGCGCCATGGGTGAATGCCGATAGTTTGGCAAGTGCACTAAATGCCTTGGAATTGCCAGGTGTAGTGTTCAGAGGATTGCATTACAAGCCCTATTACAGCGTCTTCAAAGGCGATAATATACAGGGTGTGCAAGTGCATATCACCGACTATGAGAAGGCTGCACTGAGCGAAATACAATTCTATGTAGTGCAAGAGATGATGCGCTTGTGGCCAGATAAGGATTGGTTCAAACTTTGTGACCAAAAACGCTTTGGTATGTTTAACAAAGTGTGCGGTACCGACCAAATCAAAGAATTATTTGGCCAACGCTATCGCTGGGAAGATGCTAAAGCATATTGGGATAAGGATGTGGAGAAGTATCGCGAAGCAAGTAGTAAGTATTACTTGTACGACTAATTAGACCAATAAGACTAATTAGACAAATAAGAGCAATAAGCATTATGAAAAAGTATATCGAACGATTGGCATGGGGAACAGATGCAGGTTTCTACCGATTGATCCCCGAAGAAGTATTGCACCCTGCGAACGAAACGGAGGTACAAGCCTTATTAGCGCGTGCGCACAAAGAGGGTAAGCACATCACCTTCCGCGCCGCAGGTACCAGTTTGAGCGGACAAGCTATCAGCGATAGCCTATTAGTAGTGTGCGGCAAAAAATGGGAACAATACACTGTAGGGAAAGATGGTAAGACCATTACCTTGCAACCTGGTATTGTAGGTCAACGTGTCAATGAGATACTAAAGCCCTATGGACGCTATTTCACTCCTGACCCTGCGAGTTTGAAGTCAGCCATGGTGGGTGGTATTGTAATGAACAATGCCTCGGGCATGTGTTGCGGTACGCATGCCAATAGTTACCGCGCACTGAAATCTGTGAGAATCATTCTGCCAGATGGAACTATCTTGGACACGGGTGATCAAGAGAGCCGTGCGCAGTTTTTGATGACCCATAGTAAGTTTGTTCGCAAGATTGATGATTTGCGTATTCAGACCCAGCAAAACAAAGTGCTGTGCGATTTGATTCGTAAGAAATACTCCATCAAGAATGTCACGGGATTGACTATTCTTCCATTTGTAGAATATACCGATCCATTCGATATTATTGCCCATTTGATGGTAGGTAGCGAAGGTACATTAGCATTCCTATCCTCCATTACAATGATCACAGGCGAGATACAACCTTATAGCGCTTCTGCACTACTACTCTTCCCTACCACGAAGTTGGCATGTGAAGCCATTACCGAGATGAAGCATACGGGATTGCTATCCGCAGCAGAGTTCTTTGACCGCAAAGCGATGCGTACTGTGGAAAAGGACTTCCCAGAATTACAAGGACTTCCTGATGATGCGGGTGCTGCATTGATTCGCACTGATGCTTTGACAGAGCAAGAGTTGGCAGATAAGAACAAGACCTTGCAAGACTTGTTGCGGCATTATAATCTTTGCCAACCTGCAGCCTTCACCTCAGACCCTGTATTGACAGGCAAGTATTGGGCCATGCGTAGCGGTATCTTCCCAGCCGTGGGCGGTACACGCGAGATTGGCACCACATGCTTGATTGAGGACATTGCTTTCCCTATCGAACACTTGGCGCAAGCCACATTGGATCTGCAACAACTCTTCATCGAACATAATTACCCAGAGGCCGTGATTTACGGTCACGCCTTGGAGGGCAATTATCACTTTATTTTGAATCAACGCTTTGACTCTCCACAAGCCATTGCACAGTACGATGGTATGATGCGTGCAGTAGTGGACTTGGTGGTGGACAAATACCACGGTAGTCTGAAAGCGGAGCACGGTACAGGTCGCAACATGGCGCCATTCGTTCGTCGCGAGTGGGGTGATGCAGCGTATGAGTTGATGAAAGAAGTGAAGCAACTCTTTGACCCAGAGAACATCATGAACCCTGGTGTGATCTTCAACGAAGATGAGCATTCCTATATTGAGCATATCAAACCTCTGCCAGAGGTGCATGAGATGATTGACCGCTGCATCGAATGTGGTTTCTGCGAAGTGAACTGCGTAGCATGTGGATATGCGTTGTCTAGTCGTCAGCGAATCATTGTACAACGCGAGTTGGCGAGATTGAAAGCTTCGAGCAATACAGTAGACCTACTATTAGCAAAGCAGCTAGAGAAAGACTTCCGCTATATTGGTCGTGACCTCTGCGCAGGCGACGGACTATGCTCTACCTCGTGCCCAATCAAGATTAATGTGGGCGACTATATCCACTTGGTGCGCGAAAAAGATATGAGTGCAGCAGGCAAGCAATTAGGTTATTGGGCAGGAAAGAACTTAGCTGGTATTGGTACTGCGCTGACGGGTATTCTGGAGGTAGCCAACGTAGCTCACAACGTATTAGGCGATAAGGCTACTAGGCTATTGGGCAAGGCAATGCACTATGGTTCGGGCGGTTTGGTTCCTCTGTGGACACCATCATTGCCTCGTCCTGTGCGCAAGAAAGAGAAACAGACTGCCATAGAATATGGTGCAGTAAATGGTCTGAAAGGCTTGCAAGATAAGCGAGTGGTATATTTCCCATCGTGCTTGAACCAACGTTTGGGTTCTGGCAATAAACCACTCATCAACGACATGACCGAGCTACTGAACAAAGCAGGGTATGAAGTGATTTTCCCAGAGAAGATGGAGAATCTCTGCTGTGGTACCATATGGGAGAGTAAGGGTATGCCAGACGAAGCACAACGTAAAGCTGCCGAACTGGAGTTGGCACTGCTGAAAGCGAGCGAGAATAGTCGCTGGCCCATCTTGTGCGACCAAAGTCCATGTCTGCACCGCATGCGCCACACCATGCAACATATGAAGTTATATGAACCAGCTGAGTTTATCGATAAGTTTGTGATGAGCGAAGTGGAAATTACGCCATTGGACACCTGCGTAGCAGTACACGTAACCTGTTCTACCCGCCAGATGGGCGTAGCAGATGCGATTATACGTGTGGCTAAGGCATGTGCGAAGAATGTGCTGGTGCCAGAGGAGATAGGTTGCTGCGCATTTGCGGGTGACAAAGGATTCACTGAGCCAGAACTCAATGAATGGGCTTTGCGAAAGTTGAAACCACAAGTAGAGAAAGCTGGTGCCACAATGGGTGTGAGCAACTCGCGCACCTGCGAGATAGGACTAAGCACACATTCGGGCATTGACTATTGTAGCATTGCACACCTAGTGAATATGTGCGCGGAGCGGAAGTAGAAGGCTGCGCTATTAGATGTTAGACCACTTCGTTGTTAGAAGTTAGATATGGAGATAGAAAGAAAATACTTAGTAACGAGCGACTGCTATAAGGAGTTAGCTGTCGCTCGTTATCATATTCGTCAAGGATATATATCGCGCGAAAAGACGGGCACAGTACGCGTGCGAATTACCGATGACAAAGCCTATCTTACCATCAAAGGCAAACCCGCAGCAGGACATTTCGCTCGCTACGAATGGGAAAAAGAGATTGATGTGCAAGAAGCTGAAGAGCTAATGAAACTGTGCCAAGGGACTGTCATAGACAAGACTCGATGGATAGTACCTGCTGAAACAGTTGACAATTTACAGTTGACAATTGACAATTTACAGTTGATATGGGAAGTGGATGAGTTTCATGGCAAGCACGAGGGACTGGTAGTAGCAGAGATTGAGTTGGACAATGAAGAACAATCGTTTGAGATACCCGATTTTATCGGCGATGAAGTGACGCATGATCCTCGCTACTACAATGCGAATATGTGAATCAATTAAGAATTTTGAATTAATTGGAAGGCTGCGCCAATAGATTGAGCAAGAGCACCATCGGTATCTTCTCTATCGCCTATCACGAGGCATTGTTCGGCAGTTACCTTCATCTTTTCAAGCACTTTCTTCAGCACTTCGGGTGCTGGTTTCAGTCCGCCCAACTCGGGAGCAGAGACTACCCAATCAAATAAATTTTCGTTTATATTCAATGCATGCAGTTTCTCATGCGTGTGTCCATAGTCGGATAAGACGACCAAACATATTCCTTGTTTTTTGCAGTCTGCAACAAAAGGCATAAGCCATTCCACTGGCTTATAATGTCTCTGTATCACACTAACCATCAATGGCATATAGCGATTGGAGTACCATGTGCGCAAATCTTCGGGATGTGCGTTGCAATAGGTTGCCATTGTTTGGAAATAGGTTTGGAAGAATGTATCCTCATTGCCAAAGTACTGTCCGCGCAATTGCTTGCGTGTTTTGCGTTCAGCCAACATCAATCGCCAATCACGTGGCGCACCACATAGCATTCGCCACACCATACGTGATTTGGTATAGAGCGTGCCGTCAAGGTCAAAGACTATCAGTTTGACCCCGCCTAGCCTTCCCCCAGAGGGGAGGGATTGATTAGGTATAATTTGACAATTTAGCATTTAGATTGCAAAGGTACAATAAAATTTGCGGATATGCAAGAAAAATCGCATTTTGGTGCGATTTTTCTGGTGTAGAGTGTAAGGTTTAGAGTGTAGTGGATATTGGAAAGGTATTGGGAAAGTATTGGATGGTAATTGAGTGGTATCGAAGTGGTAACGGAGTAGTTTCGAGAAAGAAAGCGGAAAGATAGCAACAGATATTGGGAAAAAAGTATCGAAATTTAATAAAATGTACGCACGCGCGAAGAAAATTTGCGCAATTCATTTGTTTATATTAATTTTGCAGCCTATTTTGGGTTTTTATGCGACAAAATGCTTATAAAAATCTTAAAAATATGAACATTTAACAACGAAATATTAAAAAACAACATAGTTATGACAAAAGTTTACTTAAAACAATTTATCTTAAGTAGTTTAATTTTATTATTTGGCGTTTCATCTCTATTCGCCCAACAAGTGCCTAACGCAGGATTTGAAGATTGGAGCGGCGAGCAATTTGATGGTAATATTCAGCCTAAAGACTGGTATGCAAGTAATGTGAGCCAAGTGGGCTTTAACTTCAACTTTGCAAATCGCGAAGCAGGCCATACTGGTAGTTACTCTATGATGGTCAAAGATACAGAAGTAGGTGCAATGGGAATCACCGAGACATCTCCTGGCTACTTTGCTCTAGGCAAGCCATGGAGTTATCTTGAGGGATTGAGCACTGGTACTGCGACTGCGGGAACATCTGGAGGTATCAATTTCAAATACAGACCTGATAGTATGTCCGTTTGGATTAAACGTACAGGTAATAATACCGATAAAGAAGATTTCTATCTGCTATATTATGCATGGTCTGGTACAGCAAAATCAAGCAAATATAAAAACAAAAATGGCGGCTGTACATCTGTTAGCCAGACGAATGAGGAGAGTGATGTACGTTTGGCATTAAATGCCAACGAATGTGGTACGGACCAAAAGGCAACTCAGGTAGCCGAAGGTATGTGGCGAGAAAAAAAGACCTACGGAAATTGGACAAATATCCGTGTGCCTATCTACTACTTCAACAACGAGGCTCCTACCATGATGAATATCATTTTCTCTGCTAGTAACTACCCTAACTATCGTGCTAACAGCGGTTTGTACGATGGTAATGCGTTGTATGTAGATGATGTAGAACTGATTTATTCTTCAAAGATTCAAAAACTCTATATTGGCGGCAAAGAATGGAAAGGCTTTAACCCCAATACAACAGAGGAGCAAGTATATTCGCTGGGTAAAAGTGCCAGCAGTATTCCAGAACTCAAAGCCTATCGTGGTGCTGGTCAGATTAGCAATGCAAGAGGCGAAACAGTCACTTTCTCTGGTCGAGAATTGAGTGGTAGCGAGATTAGCATTAGCAATGGTACGATTGACGGCAATCCAACCACTATCACCGTGAAAGCAGAGGATGGCAAGAGTAGCATGACGTATAAGATTAAGTTTGTGCGCCAAGCTAGCACTAATGCGAAGTTAGCAAGCATATTGGTTAACGGTCAAGCAATCAGCGGCTTCCAGCCAACACTAACATCCTACAACGTGGAGTTGCCATACGGTACAACCGATGCACCTATCGTAACTGTGGATAAGCAAGAGGATGAACAAGTAGTGGAAATCACCCAGCCAACCAGCACAACTGGTAAAACAACAATCCTTGTTACTGCAGCCGATGGAAAGACAAAACAGACATATACGGTTAATTTCAGCGTAGCATTGCTTGCAGACAACACATTGAAGGATATTAAAATCAATGGTGAGAGCCTAGCAGGCTTTACTCCTAACCAAACCACCTATCGTGTGTCCTTGCCGACATCCACAACCACGATGCCTACGGTGGAAGCTATATCTGCATATCCAGCTGGAGCACAAACCATTACATATAGTGCACCAAGCGTAATTGATGGTGGTGTATACCAAATCAATGTATCTTCACCAGGTAATCCTACGCCTAAGATATACAAGATGACCTTCAAGCTGGAGGCTTCATCCTATTCGATGTTGAAAGACTTACAAATGGGTGATATGATTAGCAATTTCACACCTGAGAATCTGACATACTACGTTAAGCTTCCTGTGGGTACAACTGTGCTGCCACAAGTAACTTATGTCAAGGGAGAATCAACCCAAACGGTAGAAGTAACAGAGGGTGGACTGAATGGTATCACACGTGTGAAAGTTACAGCTGGCAACGGCATCAACACTACGGAGTATAAGATTGATGTGACCACCGCTTTATCAGAGATCTCAACATTAAATATGATCTATATTGGTGGCGAGCCATTAACAAATTTCGCTCCAAATGTAACAAATTATACCTATGCATTGCCTATTGGAACGGCAGAGTTGCCAGAGATTACAGTAGATAAAGGTGATGAATATCAATCTGTAAGTATTATTAAGGGCGGACTGAACGGAACAACACGCATCACTGTAACAGCTCAAAATGGAGCAAGTACCATATACAACATTGCATTTAGCGTGGCGCAAGCAACGAATGCTTCGTTGAAGATGATTTATCTAGACGGGAAGCCATTGGAAGGCTTTGATCCTGACATATTGGAATATAATTGTCCACTGCCACAAGGAACAACCGAATTACCAGTAGTCACATACGATCAAGGCGATGAATATCAAACTGTTACCGTACGTTCTGACGGTATCAATGGTGATTATAAGATTACAGTTCGTCCACCATCAGGTGCTAGCAAAACGTATGTGCTCCACTTCTCGGTAGCTACATCAGACAATATTAGCCTGAAGATGATTTACTTGGACGGCAAAGAGTTAGACGGATTTGATCCAAACCAATTGGAGTATGTGGATACGCTACCTATGGGCGTAACTACTATTCCTACTGTAACATGGGACAAGGGTGATGAGTCACAGAAGATTTTGGCGTTGCTCAGCAACAATGTACAGACCATTACTGTAACCGCAGAGAGCGGAAGAAGCCAGACATATAGTATCACATTCGTGATTCAACGTTCGGAGAGTGCCTTCTTGAAGATGATTTATTTGGATGGCGACACCTTGGAAGGTTTTGATCCACAAACATTTGCATATACCCACACCCTCACCAAAACAACTTGCCCTGTGATTACAGTGGATAAAGAAGAGGGACAACAAGTGACTATTGCTGCACCATACGCAGCAGGTCAAGCGCAGATTAGTGTGAAGCCATATGGCGCAGAGGGCAACGTATATACCATTGATTTTGAAAGTGCTCTTACCGAGAATCAAGCATTGCTGCAACAAATATACATTGACGGTGTAGCATTGGAAGGATTTGCACCTAATAAATATGACTATGCACTGAACTATCAAGGAACATTCCCTACAGTGACTTGCGACACCTTGGAAGGACAAGAGATCACCACCTTCCGCAATGGTAACACGCTGACAATCTACGTAATAAAAGATGAAGACAAAGCACAATACCACCTTACATTTAACACGCAACTCTCGGATGATTGTTCGCTGGAAGCTATTTTGATTGATGGTGTTGAGTTGGTAGCGTATGAGCCAACAGTGAAACATTATACCATACCTATTGCAGCTGGTGGCACATTGCCTACTGTGCAATATCGCAAGCGCATGGAACAACAAACTGTGCATGCAGGAATGACCAATGCAACTACCTACACGATGTTGGTATTTGCTGCCAATGGTGACTCTACAGCCTACACCTTGCATTTTGAGAAAGCAAAGTATAGCGATGCGACCTTATTGGACTTGAGCGTAGAAGGACATTCGATTGATTTTGAACCAAATACATTCGAGTATACTCTGAATATTACAGAAGAAGATTTGCCTGCTTTGCACATTGTGGCACGAGATGGACAACACACCTCTACACACCATGTGAATAAAAATGAGCAGAATGTACTAGTTGTGGCAGAAAACGGCAACTCAAACACCTATCGCATTATCTATACACGCACGATTTCTACGGATGCATATCTGAGAGATATTCTGTTGGATGGCGTTTCGTTGACCGATTTCCGTAGCGACTCTATGCATTATGTGGATACGTTGCCATGGCGTACACGTGTAGTGCCATGTGTTCAACCAATCGGAACTGATAATCAAACGATTACCACATACCATAGCGCAATCAATGGTACTACTCGCATCCATGTGCTATCAGCAGATGGAGTAACAAGCAATGAATATACCATTCATTTCCCAGTACGCAAGTCTAGCAATGTGGCATTGGAGTATATCGAGTTGGATGATAGTCGATTCTCATTTACATATCACCCTGACACCACCGATTACACGATTTATTTGCCATATCAAGAAACTAATGTGCCATTGGTACTCTATGCAGCAGCCGAAGCCGAACAACAAATTCGTTATATCTCTCGTCCTGCTGGTCAAACGAGCCAATTGATGGTGACAGCGGAAAATGGTAGCCAACGTACATATAACTTGACGTTCGTGCCTACGCTTTCGGATGAGACCAATGTGTTGCAAGCTCTTAAGATTAAAGAGACGGGGGAAATGCTTGATCCGAATACATTTGATCATACTGTTGCGATGCCTTATGGTAGCAAGCAGTTGACCGTAGAATACACCAAGTCTTTTGCAGAGCAAACAGTAATAGTACAACCTGGTGGTGTAAATAGGCCAACCACTATTACAGTAAAATCGAATCGTAAAAACGAAGCGAATATCGTTTATACGATTACTCCAGAGTTGAATACACAAAACCCTGCGGTGCTAAAAGACCTTACTGTAGATGGCGTTTCTATTGAAGGATTCGATCCTAACCGTTTCTCTTACATTGTCAATGTAACAAAAACTCCAAGTATCAATTATGTAATTGCGCCAGGCGTGACTGTCAATGCCACCCAAACCATCAAACATTGGCAGGCCACAGTCACCAATCAAGGATATACCAATACCTACCATATTTGGTTCCACTTCCCAATGGATAAAGTACCTAATACGGAATTTACGGAATGGACTACCTGTCTCACCTATACTTCTGCTGTTAAGCCAAATGGCTGGAACACCATTGCAGATGCATTGGGTACACATGAAATGATTCTCATTGGCAATTTTAATCCAGATCAAATGGTAACTAAATCTGGCAATGATGCAGTGCATCTCAAATCGCCATATAGTAATCCAGGTGGAGGTCAAATTCCAGGTTTTATTACCTTGGGTTCAGTATCTGGTAACTGGGGAGTAGCAGGTAGTTCTTCATTTAGCATATTAGGAGGTATTTCCTTCCATAATACGCCCGATGAAATGAGCATCAAGTACTACAACCACACAGTCAATAACCATAACCTCATTCAATATACCCTTACAGGCATGAACGGCGTGCAGACCTTGGAGTGGAAAGACTCAGAAACTCGTTCTGATTACAAAGAAGTGGTATATGACCTTGCCGAGGCAAATAAGCAAGCAGGAGATCCTACCCTGCTGAACATCACATTATGTTCATATAGTGGATTGGACGGAACCACCGCAGCAACTACAGCTGAAATGTATATTGACTATATCCGTTTTAAATACAACAACACCCTTAAAAAAATCAAAGTGAACGGTGAGTTAGCACAACGCAATGGCAATAATTTCACTTACACTTTAGCAGAGGCTGCAAACACCATGATTCCGTCATTGGAATTTATTGGAGAAGTGAGCGACCAAGCACAAAAAGTAGTATGGAGTGACGAAGTGGTTAGCACATTATATGCAGAGCGCACTGCAACCATTACCAACTATGCAGAAGATGGGACTTCATCAGAATATACGCTCACAGTCCAACGTCCATTGGATCCTGAGAACCGACTAAAAGATTTGTTGATTGACGGAAAGACTATTAGTGAATTTAGTCAAACTAAAAACGACTATGAGATTCATATCCCATCTTCCCGTCGCACACTACCAGATATTCAACCAATACCTACCAATCACCTCCAAAATGTGGTTGTCAACTATGCGGATTCCACATATACCATCTCTATCAAACCAGAGAAGGGTTCTACTCGTCGCATAAAGATCCGTATCATCACCGACCTATCTGATGACACCCAACTCAGCGCCATTACAGCAAATGGTATTTCATATACCCCAGAACAAACCTCATACACCCTTGTTGCAGACCAATTGCCTACCATTACCTTCGTCAAGAAGATGGACGGACAGACAGTTGATCTCAACAACGGCATATTGACCGTAACCGCAGAAGATGGTACACAAGCCACCTACTCTATCGTATTGGAAAAACCTATGGTAACTACGACTGGAGAATTAGCTGCAATTGAAATCAATGGTTTGGAACTTCAATCGTTCTCTCCTTCACAATATGAATATACTCTTCCACAACCAGAAAAAGTAGCATTCAAACGTGTCGCAGAAAGTGATTCTGTAGTATTTGTTCAGACAAGTACATATATGGAATGGCAAGTAATTGGCGATGAGCAACATACTTATCGCATTACCTATCCTACTGAATTATCAAATGATGCTACATTACATGCAATCCAGATCAACAATGCACTACTCGAAGGATTCAATGCGCAAATTACAGATTATACCTACGCTACGGATTCAACAACGCACTTATTGGTTAGTTCGCCAAATACAGCAAGTATGTCTGTAGAGCATAGCATGAAGAATGACACGTTGAATTACACCTACAATGTTGTTGCAGAAGATGGAACAAACAAGGTATATCACCTACAAATTTTGCCTGACATTACTAATAATCCATATTTGCAAAGTATTTGTTTAGATAATAAGCAAATTGAAGGTTTCCGTTCCGATAGTTTAATCTATACCATTGTATTACCAACTGCTGATTATAAAGTAGCAGAGCCAACCCTCCCTAGTATCCAATACACGACTGCAGAACCCAATCAACAAGTTGCCGTAGAATATGGAAACTTAGGCGAAACCACCAATTTGATAGTTACCTCAGAGGATGGTACTCGAAGTGCTATTTATCAGTTGCTTATCACAGCAGAACCTAGTCATAATGCAGAATTGATTGGTATTGCTGTCAATGGCACTCCGATTGAACAGTTTGAGCCACAACGCCATTATTATTCAGTTCAAATCACAGGCGAAGAAGTGGATGTGACATGGGCTACAGAAGATAACTATCAAACCATTACCCAATCAATAAATAATAATACATGTACTCTTCACGTAATGGCACAAGATGGTGTTACTACGAATGATTATGTGATTGAACTTTATCATGAAGCCATCTCCGATAATGCGACATTGAGCAACATCTTGCTGAATGGTCAATCATTTGATGAGTTTGAACCAGTTATCAATGAGGGACTCGAATTCTCTCCAATGCAACAACGTTACACCATCCACTTGCCATCAGGTACAGAATTCTTGCCAGAGATAGCTGCTAACCTAAGTGAGAACGGACAACAAATTGACATCAATATCATTGATTGGCGTGCAAATATCACTGTCACAGCACCAGATGGCATTACCACTAACACTTATGTACTTACATTTGAAGCACCTCTATCTAGCAATGCACACCTACAAATGATATACATCAATGGTGATAGTTTGGCGCATTTCAATCCTGAACAATATAACTACTTCATTCCACTACCTATTGGGCAGGAAGTATTGCCGAATGTATTAGCAATCACTCAGGAAGCAACACAAACATTGCGCGATTCTATTTCAGGCTTGCATCACACAATCATTGTAACGGCAGAAGATGGAACAGAATGTCAATATATGTTGGCGTTCACCGTGACACAGTCTCATGCTGATACTCTTGCTGCTATCTATGCAGATGGTGTTTTAATAGATGGATTCCGTCCTGATTCGTTCTACTATTCATATACACTTCCTGTAGGTACACGCTACTTACCTGAGTTAACATGGGATAAAGCTGACCAATGGCAAACCATAACAGATAACGTGTTGATTGATCATACATATGAGCGCACTACACAAATCAATGTCCTTGCCATGTCTGGTAGAAAGAATACGTACACAATTAACTACCAAGTAACAAAATCGGATATTGACACTCTGCAAATGATTTACATCAAGGGAGATTCATTACAAGGATTTAATGCGCAACAATTAGAGTATCATCTCACTCTCCCTCAACATGACTCGCTTGCTCCTATCATAGCATATAGTGCGGGTGATATGTATCAACAAATTCAGGATACAATGACAGAGTACATGTTCGATGGTCAACAAAGGGGGTGGAAATACACCTGCCATGTTTCCGCAGAGAATGGTAATACTAAAACCTACGTATTGTATTTCACCTATGCTAGAATACTTTCTACCAACAGCCAACTCGCAAATATTTATGTGGGTGGAGAGGCACTCGCAGGATTCACCCCCGAGCAATTCAACTACCTTGTAGAATTAGTTGAAGAGGCAGCAACTCCAACTGTGTTAGTAGAAAAGGCCGAATACCAACAACAAGTACAAATCCTACATGGCGATACCACACGTATCATCGTAACGGCAGAAGATAGCAACTATCAATCTACATACATGATTATCTTCCAACGTCAACAATCTCCTTATTCGTATCTCGAAGCAATATATATGAATAACGAGTTGCTTGAAGGTTTCCGTGTTGATTCATTTGAATACGATATTGAGTTGCCATTTGGAACGATTGAGTTACCACTCTTGACTTATGACCTTGGTCATGCAAAACAAACTGTAGCAATAGATACACTCATAGCCAACCTCAACGGAAGAACTCAAACTACCATTCGCTTCTCTGTGACAGCTCCGGATCCAGTATTCTCTTCCGAATATGATATTCGAATGATGGTTGCACAAAATAATAACAGTCGCCTGAGTATGTTAACTATCAAGGGAGACTCCATCGCAAACTTCCATAGCGATACGCTCTCTTATGACATCGTTTATCCAATCGGAACCGATAGTACGGAGTTGGCTCAACTATCTGACATCGAAGCTTATGCAGAAGACAGCAATGCCGTTGTTACTATCATAGAAAATGGTATTGATTTCATGATTCAAGTGACCGCACAAGATGGCAAGGCCATTAGCATATACACCATCACACAATCTATTCTTAAGAGCAGTGATGCTTCGCTCCAAATGATTCTTTTGGATAGCGTACCATTGTATGGATTTATGTCCGACATATTAGAATACACCTATTATATTAATGCCACTCAGCCACAAATTGAAGCCATCACTACTGATTCTACTTCAAGCGTTGAGTATGGTATATTTACACTTGGCGAGCCATTTAATATCTACGTCACTGCTGCAGATGGTACAGAATGCGTTTATAGCATCAACTTCCTTGAAACGACTATCAATTCAGCAGATATACCTACAGCAAATGATGTACTATTCCGACATATTGGCGGTACAATGGATGTGATGTTTGCGACTCTCCGCAAGCGTGTTAGTGTGGCAGTATATGACCAACAGGGACATCGTCTCTTCTACCAGTCCGTACCAGAATCAGACCAAAATGATGCGACTATTTATGTCAATTCAGAAGGGATTGAAGAATTTATGGATGTGCGCACACCATTAGTTACTTACACTTTACCTGCTACTAACCAATGCTACTTCTATGTCTTCTTCGAAAACGAAACTCGTAAAATTGCATCTGGTAAATTTGCAGTAAAACAATAACGTATGTTCCAACTTTACTCCCCATATCGTCCAACCGGCGATCAACCCGAAGCCATCCACCAATTGGTGGATGGCATTCGTGCGGGAGCTGAAGCCCAGACATTGCTCGGTGTTACAGGATCTGGAAAGACTTTTACTGTCGCCAACGTTATCTCAGAAATTAACCGACCCACCCTTATTCTCAGCCACAACAAAACACTCGCAGCGCAACTCTATAGTGAGATGCGACAATTCTTCCCCAATAATGCGGTGGAGTACTTTGTCTCCTACTATGACTACTACCAACCTGAGGCATACATTCCATCCACCGACACCTATATCGAAAAAGACCTCTCCATCAATGAAGAGATTGATCGACTGCGACTGAGTGCAATCTCCTCTCTATTGAGCGGAAGAAAAGATGTCATCGTGGTATCTTCTGTAAGTTGCCTATATGGAATCGGTAATCCACAAGATTTTAGCCAGTCATGCATTTCTGTGTCACGAGGCGAAATACGCAACATGAACACATTGCTCAATCAACTTGTAGACTCACAATACATCCGCAACGACAACGAACTTACCCGCGGACGTTTCCGCGTTAAGGGTGACACAGTGGATATTGCACTTGCGTATGCCGACTATATCCTGCGCATGGAATTCTATGGCAACGAAATAGATGCCATCATGACCCTCGACCTTGCTACCAATCAAGTCCTTGAGGAGTTTAAGACTTACAACATTTACCCCGCTACGATTTTCTGTACTAATCCTGATAAACAAGCAGATGCCATTGCTCAAATTAAACTTGACCTTGCTAACCAAATCCAGTATTTCCACGATATTGGGGAACCGCTCTATGCCAAGCGCATCGAGGAGCGTGTCAAGTATGATATGGAAATGATTCAAGAATTGGGCTATTGTTCTGGTATTGAAAACTATAGTCGCTATTTCGATGGACGAGAAGCTGGCACTCCACCCTATTGTCTATTAGACTATTTTCCAAAGGATATGCTCCTTGTCATTGACGAGAGCCACGTTACCGTACCGCAAATTCATGCCATGTATGGTGGTGACAAAGCTCGTAAGACCAACCTCATACAATATGGATTTCGTTTACCTGCTGCTCGCGATAATCGGCCACTTACATTCGAAGAATTTGAAGAAAAAACAGGACAAACTATCTATGTATCAGCCACTCCTGCTGATTATGAACTAAAACGCTCAAATGGCATCTTCGTAGATCAACTCATCCGTCCTACTGGTTTACTTGACCCTGAGATTGAAGTACGCCCATCAGAACATCAAGTAGATGACCTTATGGAGGAGATTCGTCTGCGCGTACTGAAAGAAGAGCGCGTACTCGTCACCACACTCACCAAACGTATGGCAGAGGAAATGGACGAATACCTACGCCGCTATGGCGTACGTTCTGCCTATATCCATTCAGATATCGACACCCTCGAACGCATACAAATCATGGAAGATCTTCGCAAGGGTCTATACGACGTACTCGTTGGCGTCAATCTCTTACGCGAAGGACTTGACTTACCAGAGGTCAGTCTTGTTGCTATTCTAGATGCCGACAAAGAAGGTTTCTTACGCGACCATCGCTCGCTTACGCAAACGGCAGGACGTGCTGCACGTCACCCCAATGGCAAAGTTATCATGTATGGTGACAAGATTACACCATCTATGCGACTCACCATCAATGAGACGCTTCGCCGCCGTGAAAAACAAATTGCCTACAACCACAGACATGGCATTACTCCCACTGCTCTTAACAAGACCATTGAGACAAGCCCACTTATCGCTATCATGCGTAAAGAGCAAGAGGAGAGAAAGCAACTTGAGCAAAAGATTCAAGATGCATGGAAATCAGCACCTTGGCAGCAGTACAACAAAAAACAACTTGAACGCGTCTCCGAACAGCAACGCCGTGCTATGTTGGAAGCGGCTAAGAACCTTGACTTTGATACTGCAGCTCGCCTTCGTGATGAATGGCTACAAATGGAAGATAAACTCCAAGCCATGAACTAGATATTGATTTTTAAAGGAAGTTCTATCATTCTTCTTTACTTTATCTTTTGTCTTTTACAAAAAAGACATTTTTCTTGCAGATATCCTTTTTTTTTACTACCTTTGCAGCATTAATTAGTAATAATTGAAACACTATGTCTAAAATTGCTTTTATTACTGGTGCATCATCGGGTATAGGCGCCGCATGCGCACGCAAGTTTGCTCAGGGTGGTTACACCTTATTATTAAACGCGCGTAGCGTGGACAAACTGCAGGCACTCAAAACAGAGTTAGAAACCACCTATGGCACAGACATCATGCTATTGCCATTCGATGTGCGTGACCGCAAGGCCGCTGCAGAGGCAATCGCTACCCTACCCGAGCGATATCAAGCTATCGATGTATTGGTCAACAATGCAGGCTTAGCATTGGGTATGGACAAGGAATATGCTGGCGTGGAAGCTGATTACGATACGATGATTGAGACCAACATCACCGCCCTGCTGATGATTACCCGCATGGTAGTACCTGGTATGATAACCAGAGGCAGAGGTCATGTCATCAATATCGGTTCGGTGGCAGGTGATGCAGCATACCCTGGAGGTAGCGTATATTGCGCAACGAAAGCCGCTGTGAAAGTGCTGAGCGATGGACTGCGTATGGACCTAGTAGATACCCCATTACGCGTAACGAATGTGAAACCAGGATTGGTGGAAACCAACTTCAGCGTGACTCGCTTTGGTGGTGACAAAGAGCGTGCAGACAAGGTTTATCAAGGCATCAAGCCGCTGAGTGGCGATGACATAGCCGATGTGGTATATTACGCAGCGAGTGCTCCTGAGCACGTACAGATTGCCGAAGTACTCGTTTTAGCGACTCACCAAGCAAGTGGCTCATTGGTATATCGAAAATAAGCAATCAATCATAGTTTATTCATACAAAAGAAACGCATATGTATTACGTAGAAAAACGCATCACTATTTCAGCAGCACACAATCTGCATTTGAGTTATGAAAGTAAGTGCGAAGAATTGCATGGTCACAACTTCGTGGTAACGGTTTATTGTAAGTCAGAAACGCTCAATGAGGATGGTATGGTCACAGACTTCACGCATATCAAACGCATCGTAAAGGAAACGTTTGACCACAAGTATATCAATGAAGTATTAGACGTAAATCCATCTTCAGAAAATATTGCACGCTGGATCTGCGACCATGTAGAAAATTGCTACAAAGTGAGCGTACAAGAATCCGAAGGCAACATCGCTACCTACGAAAAATAATCATTTTAGGCTTATACCCAAAATAAGAAATTATTGCAAATTTATTGCATTTACTTGCATATATAAAAAAAAAGCAGTACCTTTGTGCGCTTAATCGAAAATTATAAAAAACAAAGAATATGGCAAAGAAAAAACAAACTGTAGAGGATCAAAATCTTGAAAACGTACAAGAGGCCCTCAACACCACTAGTGCGTGGATCGAAAAAAATCAAAACAAATTGACTTGGGCAGTAACAATCATTGTCGCTATTGTAGTAGGTGTTTTGGCTTTGAACACTTATGTAATCAAACCCAAAGCAGTAGAAGTAAGCAACGAAAATGCTAAAGCAGTAACCTATTTCATGCAAGGCGATTGGGAGAAAGCTCTTAATGGTGATGATGCAGAGTGCATTGGTTTCCAAGCTATTGCAGATGAGTACAAATGTTATCAAGGTGGTAAATTAGCTGCATTGTACGCAGGTATTTGCTACTATCAATTAGGTCAATACGAGGATGCTGCTGCTTATTTGAGCAAGTTCTCTGCAGACGACTTGACTATCGAGCCTGCTGCATTGCAACTATTGGGCGATGCTTATGTACAACTTGAAGAGTACGGCAAAGCTGCTAAAGCGTTTGAGGCTGCGGCTAAATCAGGCAACGACATCATCGCACCTATGAGCTTGAAGAAAGCTGGTTTTGTGCATTTGGAACTTGGTAACAAGGTAGCTGCTAAGAAAGCATTTGAGACTATCAAAGCTGATTACCCTGCTTCTACTGAGGCTCAAGACATTGAGAAATATATCGCAATTGCAGAATAATTACCATCAACTGTTAACTATCAACTGTTAACTGTTAACTCTTATGACAACTGATTTATCGCAATATAATGCGAATGAATTGCCTAGCGCTGACGTGCTTTCACGTCAGCGCTATGCTATTGTAGTAGCCGATTGGAACAGCGAAATCACCCACGCCTTGGCACAGGGTGCGATAGATACCTTGCTCAAGCATGGTGTCTTAGAGGAGAATATTGATGTTATGCATGTGCCTGGAACGGTAGAGCTAACCTATGGTGCTGCGCTCTATGTGAGTGGTAAGAAGAAGTTTGGTATGCTCAAATATGCAGATGCAGTGATTGTTATCGGTTGTGTGATTCAAGGTGACACACCTCACTTTGATTATGTATGTCAATCTGTAACACAAGGAGTGACGATACTGAATGCACAAGGCGGAGCCAATGATGGTAGTTACTATACTCCACGTCATTGCCCAGTCATCTTCTCTGTCCTCACTACCTTGGATAAGCAACAAGCGCTTGACCGTGCGGGTGGTCGCCTCGGTAACAAAGGCATAGAAGGTGCAGTGACCGCCATTAAGATGGCAAACCTTGTTTAGTGTTTAGAGAATGAAAGTTTATAAGTTTGGTGGTGCTTCGGTAAAGGATGCTAATGGCGTTCGCAACTTGAAAGAGATTGTTGTTCAATCAAGCGACGATCTGATGGTTGTGATTTCGGCTATGGGCAAAACCACTAACGCTTTGGAGCGTGTAGTCGCAGCATTATCAAAAGACGATGAGCAAACAGCAGAGCAAGAATGGCTCAATGTATTGGATCAGCATGTCTATATCATGCAAGATCTAGGGCTACAGCCCAATGTGGATGTGCGTTTGCCAATGATGCCTGAATATAATAAGGAGTGGTCATATGACCAAAACTACGACCAAATTGTTAGCCTCGGAGAGATTATGTCCACACAGATTGTGGCTGTATTCTTGCTCAAAAGTGGTATTCCTACCGAATGGTGGAACATGCCCAAGCTCCTACGTACAGATTCTACCTACCGCGAAGCAGTTGTAGATTCTCAGGCTTCCGCACAAATCATTCGTGCAGGATGGGATCGATCAGCTAGACCACATGTAGTTGTGGCACAAGGATTTATTGGTGGTACATCCGACGGGCTTCACACCACGCTCGGTCGCGAAGGTTCAGATTATACAGCAGCTCTGCTGGGTAATTTCTTAGATGCAGAGTCTGTCACGATTTGGAAAGATGTTCCAGGTATTCTAAACGCTGACCCCCGACTGATAGCGAATACCGTGAAGATTGACCAACTTACTTACCACGATGCGGTAGAATTAGCATATAGTGGTGCACAAGTCATTCACCCTAAGACCATCCGTCCGCTCGAAAATAAAAAGATTCCGCTATATGTTAAGCCATTTGGCGACCCTACAGCAGTAGGATCAGTGATTACCGAGAAAGCCGAACCAATCAATGTACCTGTCTATATTTGGCGCATGAATCAGGTGCTGATTACCTTGCGTGCAAAGGATTTTGCATTTGTATTGGAAGAGAGTTTGAGTCATATTTTCCAAATTATTCATGCCAATCGATTGCGTGTATCGCTGATACAGTCAAGCGCTGTTACAATATCTGTCTGCGTGGATAACAACCGATTTGTAGCACAAGCCATCAAACAATTACAAGAAGCGTATCGCGTAACTTGGAATGAGAACTTGAGTCTGCTAACAATTCGCGGTACTACCCCTGAGATACTCAAACGTGAGCAAGAAGGACGAGACATTCTATTAAGCCAATTAACCCGCCGCACGGCGAAACTTGTAATAAAAGACTAAACGAATATGGTTAATACAATTAAGCAGTATTTATCGTGGCAATACTGGAAAGGCTTGCTTTTTGAATTGGGGCACGCTTTGAGAACTAAGAAATTCTGGAAAGAATTTATCGTCATCAATTTCGGAATCATGATTGGTGCCGCTGCTGTATATTATTTCTTGATGCCAAGCCATTTGATTATTGGTACGATTTCGGGTTTGAGCATTGTAATCAACACATTAATTGGTGGTAATGCTGATACATTCTCTTACCTCGTGATGGGTATCAATGCGGTATTGCTAATCATGGCATTCTTGCTCATTGGTAATGAGTTTGGCGTGAAGACCGTCTATACAGCGATGATATTAGGTCCGCTGACACAATTATGTGACAAACTTTATCCATATGTCAATCTTACGCACAAAGTGGTTGATAATCCCGAGGTCTTAGCACAATTGCAAGCAGGCATAGCCGTATCTGATGCAAATGGTAATCCGTATCTTTTAAGCAGAACAGGAGAAGTCTTGGAGCAGGTAAAAGACTCTGTCATGTCTTCAGGATTAGGCATGGGTGATGTATGGTTTGACTTAGTTTGTTTCGTGTTGCTATTATCCATCTGCCAAACGATATTATTCCGTGTCAACGCTTCGTCGGGCGGACTAGATATATTGGCGAAGATAATCAACAAGTACATGCATTTTGACATCGGCATGTCTGTTTCAATCGGAGGCGCGTTGATCTGCTGTACTGCATTCTTGATCAATGATTTCCGTATGGTAGTGATTGGTTTGATTGGTACATGGATCAATGGAGTAGTTGTCAACTACTTTACAGCATCTATGGATCGCCGTAAGCGTGTATGCATCATCACACGCGAACACGAAAAAGTACGTCAATACATCGTCAAAGATCAATTGCGAGGTTGCTCACTTTACCGTGTAGAAGGAGGATATAGTGGCGAAGAATACATTGAGATTCAAGCACTTTTGACTCAAGAGGAGTTTGCCAACGTATTGGCATTTATGAGTGAGAACAATATCCAAGCCTTCACCACCGCGGGCAACTGCTCTGAGGTGTATGGTTTGTGGTTCAAGCACAAGAAACGCAATGGTAAATTAGAAATCGAAAAAGATTAATTGAGATTAATTAACTTATAAATTATATATACAATGAAACCAACATTATTTATTCTTGCGGCAGGTATGGGTAGCCGCTACGGAGGACTCAAACAATTAGACGGTCTTGGTCCTAATGGTGAAACAATCATGGACTATAGCGTATTCGATGCCATGCGTGCTGGTTTCGGCAAAGTGGTATTCGTTATCCGCAAGGATTTCGAAGAAGATTTCCGTCGTGTAGTACTCAGCAAATATGCAGACCATGTTCCATGCGAGGTTTGCTTCCAAGGTATTGACAACCTACCAGAAGGCTTTACTCGCAATCCAGAGCGCACCAAACCATGGGGTACCAACCATGCTGTGTTGATGGCTAAAGATTTGATTAAGGAACCATTTATGGTCATCAATGCCGATGATTTCTACGGCAAAGAGTCATTCGAAGTTATGGCTAAATTCTTGTTGAGCGTAAACGGTGAACAAGGTAAATATTGCATGGCTGGTTATCGCGTAGGCAACACGTTGAGCGAACACGGCACTGTGAGCCGTGGCGTATGCGCTACCGATAAGATGGGCTATCTCACCGATGTTGTAGAACGTACCGCTATTGAATCTAAAGAAGGTCATATCGTATTCCCTAATGAGAACGGTATTGAAGTAGAGATTCCATTCGATACCCCAGTAAGTATGAACATGTGGGGCTTCACTCCTGAGTATTTTGAATACACCGAAGCTGCATTCAAAGCATTCTTAACCGAACACGGACAAGAACTCAAAACCGAGTTCTACATCCCTACCCTCGTCAACGATCTCATCAAAGCAGGTAAAGCTACTTGCCAAGTATTGGATACTCCAGCTAAGTGGTTTGGCGTTACCTACGCTGATGACCGTCAGATGGTAGTAGATAAAATCAAAGCATTGGTAGATGCTGGTGTATATCCTAACAAACTCTTCTAAAAACATCAACTGTTAACTATCCATGGCTCGTATTCTCGTTACAGGCGGTACTGGTTATATCGGTTCGCATACAACAGTCGAACTCATGCAACAAGGGTATGATGTGGTTGTCATTGACAACCTCAGCAACTCCAGTGCAGATGTTCTCGATGGTGTTGCTGCCATTGTTGGTACTCGTCCTGCCTTCGAACAAGTTGACTGCAACGATGCGCAAGCCCTTGCTCAAGTATTCACCAAATATCCTGATATACAAGGCGTTATCCATTTCGCAGCAAGCAAGGCTGTTGGTGAGTCGGTAGAACAACCATTGATGTACTACCGCAACAACCTCATGTCGCTTGTCACTTTGCTTGAGCAGATGAAGGCACACAATGTACACAACATCGTTTTCTCAAGTTCTTGCACCGTGTATGGACAACCTACCGAGGAACACCTACCTGTGGACGAGAAAGCTCCTATCCAAGTAGCACTCTCTCCGTATGGTAACACCAAGCAAATCAACGAAGAGATTATCCGCGATGAAGCACATGCCAATGCGCAGTTGCACGCTACTATATTACGCTATTTCAACCCTATTGGCGCACACCCATCTGCTATGATTGGTGAATTGCCTAATGGCGTTCCACAAAACCTATTGCCATTTGTCACACAAACGGCTATCGGTCTGCGCCCAGAGTTGAAAGTATTTGGTGATGACTACAACACGCCTGATGGCTCTTGCATCCGCGATTATATCTATGTGGTTGATCTTGCAAAAGCACATGTCAAGGCAGTAGAACGCATGCTTAACCATCAAGCTAAGGAGCAAGTAGAAGTCTTCAATCTTGGTACAGGTCGTGGTTTGAGCGTTTTAGAGATTCTCAATACGTTCATGCAAGTCACTGGCGTGAAAGTTCCATATCAAATCGTCGGTCGTCGAGAAGGCGACATCGAACAAGTATGGGCAAAACCAGATAAAGCGAACAACGTACTCGGTTGGAAAGCAGACACGCCAATCGAAGATGTTTTGCTCAGTGCGTGGCGCTGGGAACAGAAGATCCGCTCATAATAGACACGAACAATCTACAATAAGAGGGAGGTCATTGCTGACCTCCCTCTTATTTTTCCGCTATATTTCTCGATACCATTTCGTTACCACTCCATCACCACTCAATAACCATCTAATACTTTCCTCGAAGGTACGTTGTATTTTCCCTATTGAAAGAAACTAAAGTGCACACTGCCGTAACTGCGTTGCTCTACAAAGTGCGGATGGTTGTAAAAATCGTTGTGTTTCGAATGTTCCAGCACGAAATATCCACCCTCTTTCAATACCCCTTGTTCAAATATCATATCGGGCAATGTAGGCAATTGTTCCAAATCATAAGGAGGGTCTGCATAGATAAAATCATATTGCACATGGCATGCTTTCAGAAATTTAAACACATCACCGCGAATCAAATGCAAATTTCTCACGCCCAATTGTTTGCAGCATGATATGATAAAGTTCTGTTGCGTGTGTGCCATCTCCACAGCAGTCACCTCTCGTGCACCACGCGATACAAACTCCAATCCAATACCGCCTGTACCAGCAAACAAGTCCAGCATATCAACGCCCTCAAAATCCATACGATTCGTAAGGAGGTTAAATAGACTCTCCTTTGCAAAATCAGTAGTTGGTCGTGCTGTGATATTTTTAGGGGGCATCAATCGACGCCCCCTAAATGTTCCTGAAATAATTCTCATTCAATTACTCCCAGTTACCTGCGTTGTTGTTAGGTGCATCCACCGAACCAACCTTCAGACCTGGATAGTGATCCAATTTCTCCTCTTTGTCAATGATATTGGCACGCTCTTGAGCATTGAGGTCGTGAAGATAAGTGTTGTAGTGAGCACGAATCTCGAAGATTGGCACCTTGATACCTTGTGAAGTAGTGTACTCGTTGTTGGTCTCTACCTCAAACTTCACATTATCAGTATATGGGATATAAACGATCTCGCCGATATTCTCCTCTGTATATTGACCTTTATAGAGCGATTGAATCATGTTGGTCAAGATAGTATCACGACGGAAACCTTGAAGACCCTCAGCTTTAACCTCGCGGTCATTCTCCCAAATATAGTTGTACAACAAGTTCAAGCTATCAGCACCTTGGAATTTCATCTTACGTTGTGCTTTCAAGCGAGCACGCTCCAAGATCTTAGCTGCCTTGTTCTCGGTCATACCATCCTCCAATTGTTTCTCTGTCAAAGAACCTACTTTGTAAACCTCTTTCTTTGGAGTAACCTTCAAATAATCTACCAACGAATCCAAGTCTGCGGTAAAGTAGCCTTTATCCAAACGGAATTGAGCCTCAGCGGTACGCAAACTTACAAGATTGTTAATGACTTTTACTTCGCGTTGTACACGTGCCTCTTCAAATTGAATTGGAGTTACAACACTCTTTACGCAGATGAATGCCATAAACACTACGGCAACACCCAACAATACACGAATAACGATTTTCATATTCTTTGATTTATTAAATTTATTCTATTTTTACTATTCTATGAGAAAATAGTCCCTTTTCCCACAAATTCGCTGCAAAATTACTAATTCTTTTTCATATATGCAAATTTTTTTGTAACTTTGCAGCCGAAAAGAGTAATTTTATAAATTACAATGGCTGCGGAAGATAGTAACAAGGTTCTCTATGACATTCTAACCGAACGGTTGGAATTGCTTCGTACACTTGACAAAGAGGGCGATTCGGATCGTCGTCGCCATGTCGCGCGCGAAACTAAAGAACTTCATGCGCCTCTAGCACATCGCTTGGGCTTATATGCAATCAAGACGGAGATGGAGGATCTATCGCTTAAGTTCTTGGACTACAAGACTTATAAGTACATCGCGCACGCGCTCAATGAGAAAAAAGCACAGCGTGATGCGTATATTACTGCCTTCATCACGCCACTTGAGCAAAAACTCAAGGCACATGGCTTTACATTTACTATCAAAGGTCGCCCAAAATCCATCCATAGCATCTACAATAAGATGCAAGCGCAACATTGCGATGTGGATCGTATCTACGACCTATTTGCTATCCGCATAATCCTCGATTCGCCGCTTGACCGCGAGAAGCTTGATTGTTGGCAGGTCTATTCCCTTATCACAGATATGTACCGCCCCAATCCTAAGCGCCTTCGCGACTGGCTCAGCGTACCCAAAGAGAATGGCTACGAGAGTCTCCATACCACCGTGTTAGGTCCAGAAGAGAAATGGGTAGAGGTACAAATTCGTACTCGCCGTATGGACGAAGTGGCAGAGAAAGGTGTAGCAGCTCACTGGTCATACAAAGGCGTGGATGGCAATCGCCTTAACACGGACACCCAAAGTGTCTATGTTTTCACCCCGACAGGCGATCTCAAACGCCTACAAGCAGGTGCAACTGTGTTGGATTTTGCATTCTCCATTCATAGCGATGTAGGGTGTAAATGTGTAGGTGGACGCATCCGCAACCAAAATGTGAGTATCCGTCAGAAACTCCAGAATGGTGATCAGGTGGAGATTATAACTGCTCCTAACCAAAAACCTACTGCCGATTGGCTTAACGTCGTAGTAACTAGTAAGGCCAAGAACAAAATTCGCCAAGCACTCAAAGAGGTTGAATATCGCAATGCTGCAGAGGGAAGAGAATTGCTCGAACGCCGTTTCAAGAACTGGAAATTGGATTACACAGAAGGAGATATTTCTCGTTTAGCTCTTAAATTAGGTTACAAGATAACCACCGACTTATATCAATCCATCGCTCTCGGCAAAGAGGACTTGTTGCGCATTAAGGAAGTTTTCCTAATGATGGATGAGCCACGCCATGACCTACGCGAGAGTACACCATATGTGCCTAAAGACCCACAAGAGGCACTAGCCTTAGAGGTGGATATCAATGTCAAGAGTGTGGAGTATAATTTGGCGACATGTTGTAATCCGCAACCAGGTGACCCAATCTTTGCATTTATCAGCATTATGAAAGGTATTCGTATCCATCGATTCGATTGCCCCAATGCCGATAACATGCGCGAGAAATATCCATATCGCATGCTCCCAGCCCGCTGGGCAAAGAAGAAAGAATAATACTCATAACTGATAACTCATAACTTGAACAACTATCCATCCATATTATTGAGTGATGCAGTGGACCAAGTGGCTTCATTGCCAGGCATTGGACGCAAAACGGCATTGCGCTTGGTCTTGCATTTGCTTCGCCAACCTAATAAGGATGTAGAAGCGTTTACGGGTGCCATCACCCGCCTCAAACAAGAGGTGAAATACTGCCGTGTTTGCCATACTATCTCAGATCAAGAAGTATGTCCTATTTGCCAGTCGCACTCGCGTGACAAACATACGGTATGCGTAGTGGAGAATGTCCAAGATGTGATGTCAATTGAGAATACAGGGCAGTACAATGGTCTCTACCATGTCTTAGGAGGTATTATCTCCCCTATGGACGGAGTTGGCCCTTCAGACATTGAGATCGACTCATTAATAAAACGCGTAGAAAGCGGAGATATCCACGAAGTCATACTCGCTCTTCCGACCACCATGGAAGGCGATACCACCAACTTCTATATCTACCGTCGCTTGCAAAATACAACTCTACACGATACTACACCACTTAAGATTTCTCAAATCGCCCGTGGTGTGGCTATTGGCAACGAGATAGAATATACCGATGAGATCACCCTTGGGCGCTCCATCGTCAATCGCATTGAATTCAAACTTTAGAACCATATGGAAAAGAATATCATCAAATCTCTCAATCTGTACTACTACGGAGTACTGATTTTGACCCTTATTTCAGGAACATTAGCCTATTTCCTGATTATGAAAGATTTCGTGCAGCCCATTGATCGAATGTCCACACTCGGAAAGGTATTGCAATATGTTATAATCTTTGACGCATTGCTAACTATCCCTACGGGTTTGTATCTCTGCAAACGCCAATGTACCAAGTTAGCAGAACTTGCTGATGAGGAACAAAAACTAGCAAGCTATAAACGCGCTGCGACCTTGCGTATCGTCTTGGTAAGCAATACAATGGTATTTGGTATAGCAGCTTTCTACCTTATGGGTGCATACCAATCTATGTTGTGGATTACAGCCATTTCTGCGATTGGTTGGTATTTTACGAAACCATCAGAAGCGAAACTCCAAGCCGAACTTCAACCCAAAGACCCTAATCAAGAAAACTATTAATTCAAAATTCAAAATTCATAATTCTTAATTCAAAATTATGACTATCGCTATTGACTTTGACGGTACTATCGTTACCCACGCATACCCTGCTATTGGTAAACCAATACCCTTTGCGATTGAAACACTCAAGCAACTTCAGCAAGAGGACCACCATCAATTGATCCTTTGGACTTGCCGTGAGGGCGAGCTTCTACAAGAAGCTATTGATTACTGCGCTGCACGCGGTTTGGAATTCTACGCTGTAAACTCTAATTTCCCAGAAGAGACATCGGATATCGTTCGTGCTCGTAAACTAGAAGCAGACCTCTTTATTGATGATCGCAATTTGGGTGGTATCCCTGATTGGGGTGTAATCTACCAAATGATTCATTCAGGCAATCACTTCAAACCAGCTCCAACTGGTATGCCAGCCGAAGAACCTCAACGCAAAAAAGGACTCTTTGGTCTCTTCGGATAAAACTACTTATAACTTATCACTCATAGTTCATACTTAAGCAATGCTGCGCTTGCGCAAAATAGAGCCCTCTGATCTTCCATTCTTGTATCAATGGGAGAATGATGCCACGATGTGGGCGGATTCGGATACGCATAATCCGCTCTCTCGTCATGACCTGCATCAATACATCGAGAACACCACTGGAGATATCTACCGCGATGGTCAGTTGCGCTTAATCATTGAAGAATCTCAACTCTCGACTAAGGTAGTGGGTTGTATCGACCTCTTTGACTTTGATGCTCGTAATCGTAAGGCAGCTATAGGTATGTATATCGCTCCTGAAGCGCGTGGCAAAGGGGTAGGCAAGCAAGCAGTACAGTTGCTTATGGATTACGCTTTCAATTTCTTGCATTTGCGTATGGTATATGCCATTATCAGTGTGCATAATATCGCTTGTTCGCATATCTACGAGCAAATGGGATTCACACCTTCTTCTCCTCTTGCCAACTGGACCCTCGAAGGCGATGCCATCCTTTGGCAAAAATCACAGAATCATGGAGTTGTTTAACCTCTTATTACAAGAATCTTAAAATATATGAAACGAATAGCAACAATTCTAGCGAGCCTATTGTGCACGCTAGTAATATTGGCAGAGCAACATTTGATGTTTCGCACTCTGCCTATAGATGGCGATTTGAAAACAGCAGTTAAAGAAGTGAAGAAATGGGGATTTATGGGAATGAAAATCAAGAATGTAGCGGCTTTGGTAGGCACATTAGATAGAGAAGATGTTATGGTAACGCTCGTAGCTACACCCGAAACCAATACGCTATTTTCTGCAACTATCATCTACGAAGGTACAAAGCAATGGGAAGAAGCAATGGCTAAGTATCAAACTATCAACGCTTCGATGACTGCTCAATATGGCGAGCCAACAGAGGTTATCAGCAAATGGGAGCCACCCTACTCTATTGATAACAATCCTATTCAAGCTTTCAAAGAGGAAAAAGCCAATTATGGGTGCACATATACAGCCCAAGGAGGAACCATAGCTGTAAATATGGTATATATTGAGAACAAGATATGCGTTTTGGTAGCCTATATTGATGAGCAGAATGCGTCTCTTTACAAGGCTGAAGGTGGTACGGAGATCATGATAGATGAGAATGAAACACCTAATATTGTAGAGTAATATAAATGAGTATATACAATAATAGGGCGTGTCTATCAAGACACGCCCTATTAGTTGGGGATTATTTAATCCTTAAAAATCGGGATCTTTGTGAATTGCACAAGATTTTTCCTAAAAAAGAGTGTGCCTACATCATAGACACACTCTCTTATATATAATAAGGTGAACCTTATTTCAGAATTATAAATTCCTAATTCTTAATTCAAAATTATCCAAGCATGGTAAGGAGGATACCTGCAGCAACCGCAGAACCGATCACACCTGCTACGTTAGGACCCATAGCATGCATGAGGAGGAAGTTGCTAGGATCTGCTTTTTGTCCCTCAGACTGGCTCACACGAGCAGCCATTGGCACAGCAGATACACCTGCAGAACCGATCAGTGGGTTGATCTTCTCTTTAGAGAAGAGGTTCATGAACTTAGCG
>JAFYSB010000029.1 GCA_017546705.1 Paludibacteraceae bacterium | reverse complement strand
TATTTTAAATACGAAAGGTTTAATACTAAGAAAATCAGTTGATTATATCATTTTACGCTGCTGTTTTTACGAAGATCGAAGCATCTCTCTAATCTGTGTCATTCGCAGGGAGTTAACAAAATTTTGATGCGGTTGCCCTGAAAAAAAAGTTCCCTAACTAAAAGTGGATAAAAAAAATCATAACTAGGATTATTAAAATTTAATCCTACACTTTTTGCAAATAGATATAGAAAGTAGTTCCTCGTTCAGAGGTCTGAAAATCAATTTTTCCACCACTACCTTCAATAATATTCTTTGAGATTGGCAATCCTAAGCCTGCACCTGTATTCTTAGTCGTAAAATTAGGCACAAACACTTTTTCTCTCATCTCTTCAGGAATTCCAGGTCCATTATCTGAGAAGGATATTTTGACCCAACGTTTGCGTGCATCAAGATCATTGTCTATAATTGATTTTTTGCTAGCGTTTTTCAAGATAATAATGACATCGCTATCAGGACGTCCCTCCATAGCTTGTATCGCGTTACGCACGATATTGGTAAATACTTGCTTGATTTGTTCGGCATCAGCAAGCACCTTAACACCATGTTCAGGTCCAACATAACGAATCGGTATGCTATCTGGATTATTGCTCATTAGGGTAACAAAGTCAAATAGTTTAGCCGCCACATCTACTTTTGTAGGATTCACTTCTGGCATCTTGGCAAATGAGGAGAATGATTGCGCAATATGGCTTAAGTTATCAATTTGATCAATGAGCAATTCGGTAGAACGATTGAAATAATCTTCAAAACGTTCGGTGCCTTTAGTTCGCTGGAGTTGTTGCAGCGTAAGCTTCATAGGGGTAAGTGGATTGTTGATTTCGTGTGCCACTTGTCTCGCCATGGTTCGCCATGCCATCTCCCGCTCGCTACGCGCTAAACGCTCGGTAGATTCAGCCAATGCATCCATCATTTGGTTGTAATGTCCTACCATCTCACCAAATTCATCTGAATAAGGATAATCAATATGTTGGCCCGCCTCATTCTCCTCCAACTGTTTGGTTACCAAACTCAAAGAGGAAGTCACTCGATATGAAACAATCCATACTACGATGATTGAACCCAACAACAAAAGAATGTACAATGGTAAGATTTGCATATTAAATGTTTGCAAATCCGCAGCCATCTCTTCCTGCGAAATAAAATGAGGCAGTGCAATATATCCTATCTTGGTATAGTTACCATTGATAAATTCAGTATAAGCAGAAAGATAGCGAACATTACCTATACGATCATATTGCACCAACTTTTTAGTATCTGAGAAGATTATTTCAGGAGCAACATGAGTTGGTAGTAATCCTTTCTCGAAGAGCTTTGGTGTAGAAGTACCTATCAAACGTCCATTCAAGTCATAGACGTGAATATCGGTCTCATATGCAAAACTCATGTCACGCAGGTCTATATTGAGCGACATCGTATTGGCAGGTGATATACCAATATCCCAGAAATACATATTTTGCAATGCCATCTGTACGTATTGGGCTTTTTTGCCTAGTCGCAGTTGCTGTGTCTTGATGAATACACGCTGTGAATGTTCAAGAGAGACGATATAAATAGATAATAATATCACCATCATCGTAGGCGTAAGCACCATCTGGAACTTACCACCTAAGCGCATTCGTCTAAAACCACGATAGCGAATCAAACTACTAATCGCAACGATAAGTAGTACACCTATCATCACAAAGGTTATCACATAATACGTGCGTATTTTCGTGCGAGAGAAAGAAGTATTTTGCTTATCTACAGCCAAAAGGGATTGATAAGAAAAGTTTTCAATCATCTCATATTGCGTAGCTTGCTGCGCCGCCTCGGCATCAGACAAATTTTCTACAGAAAACAAGTAGGCACCGTCTTGCGAAAAAATTGGTAATGCATCATTTGATTGTCGCAAATTCAATCTCCAATGCTCCTCTCCACGAAATGGAGGAATAAATCCATTGTGTAATTGCGCACTTGTTAGAGAGTAATTATACTTAATAGGGATCGCAACAACCACCTGATAATCTCCCACTTTTGTTCGATGGCATATACCTTGCGCGTTATCCCATTGCTTGTATTGCCATTGGTCATAGATATACTGCATTGATCGGTCAGAGGCGCTCAACCACGAATCAGACCAATATACCAATTGGTTACCTTTATAGATATAGAAAATGATATTGTCATCCGAACGCGTATAGTGCCAAATAGAATCAAAATCACTGTTTATCAGTGCCTCTTTGAGGCGTTCGGTCAAGTTATCAGCTCGCTGTTGCTGCTCGCGCAAAGTGGACTGAAGGCGATGTGTACGCGCTTCAAAACTATAGCAAGAGGATAGTCCCACTACACAAAGCAATAGCAACAATATTTTGATACTACTTTTCACGCTGCAAAAATACTGCTTTTTTTGCATATTTGCAAATTTTTTCGTACTTTTGCAGCGTTTTTATAAATGGCATAAATATATGATACATATTTTCACATCGCTGCTATTAGGGTTACTTATGATTCTTGACCCTTGTACCCTATTCACCAGCATTGCTGCTATTGGGTATATAGACAAAGAAATCAACAATCGCCGTAAAGTACTGCTGAACGGTCTGATGTTTGTATTGGGTAAGTTAGCGACCTACACGCTATTAGCGATACCATTTATCATGGGTGCGCATACCGATGGTATCAAGCAGTTTCTGAATCATTGGGGTGAACCTTTGTTGGCAATATTTATGCTCATTTGCGGTGTGCTATTGCTTTTCACAGGTCGCCATCACCACGAGCACGACCATGGTATGAGTCATTGGTTGAAGAGCATGGATAGCCAGAGCAGTGGTTTTTGGTCGTTTATGTTGGGTATCTTTTTCGCCATTGCTTTTTGCCCACATCGCTTGGTATATTTCTTTACGATGGTAGATATAGCGATTACCCTGCCATTCTCGTGGAACTGGCTTTTACCCATCGTCTTTGGACTGGGTGCAGGTCTGCCTATTATGATTATTGCATGGTTGATTTCGTATAGTGCGGTATCAATCAATACGCTCACCAACAAACTCCACTCGATTGAGAAGTGGGTACGCTATGTATCCGCTGCTCTGTTCATTGGTTTTGGCATCTATTTGTGCGTGCATATCTTCGTCCACAACTGCTCGCATGAGTACTGCCACCACGACTGCACCTGCGAACACCACTCCACCCTTGTCCACTAAACACTCATGGGTAGTCCTAATTTTCGATTCAAGCAGTTTACCGTTTGGCACGACCGATGTGCCATGAAAGTAGGTACCGATGGGGTACTACTAGGAGCATGGTGCCCGATAGCAGTGGATAGTTTACAGTTGATAGTTAACAGTCGTAAACATAAGGAATTTAGGGTGTTGGATATAGGAACTGGTAGCGGATTGATTGCGCTGATGCTGGCACAACGAACATGTGCAGTGGACAGTTTACAGTGGACAGTTGGCATTGATGCAATAGATGTAGATGAGGGTGCAGTGGAACAAGCTACATACAATTTCGAGCAGTCGCCATGGGTAGAACAATTGCATGCATATCAGTCATCGCTACAAGAGTGGCATAGCGCGATCAAGTATGACTTGATTGTGAGCAACCCACCCTATTTTCAAGCAAGCCTCAAAAATCCAGACAGTCAGCGCGCCACCGCGCGACATACAGACACACTCAGTTATGCAGCACTCATTCAGCATGCATCACGTCTGCTGCAAGAAGATGGTACGTTAGCGTTGGTATTGCCTTTTGAGGCAAAGGAAGATATCGTAGCATTGGCTGAGGCGCACGCCCTCTACCCTACGCAGATCACTTATGTGCATAGCAAACCAGGCAAACCTGCTAAACGCTTGTTAATAGCGTTTAAGCGCATATCAAGTGTCAAGCATTGGATATCGAACAATGCACATCCGATTCCAAACACTTTTTATATTGAATCAGCTGATTCCCCTCGCAGCGATGAATATAAAGCATTGACACAAGACTTCTATCTATAAAAAAAGACTGCCAAAGCAGTCTTTTTTTGTTGTTATATAAGGTTCTTATTTTGTTCCGAAATAGAACGCCATATATAGGTTAGCACCGATATTGTCTGTACCGAAATGGAATCCATGGTTGGATGGAGCAACCAACTCTGTATGAGTGGTATGTGCTTCTGTAATGGTATTCCATCCCTCATACACTTCAGCACGTGCTGGGTTGATTTCATAGTAAATACCGAGATTAACATTAGCACCCAATGCAATCTTAGGAGCCACGAACCATTCTACACCAATGCTACCATATGCACCTACTGTATGGATCAAGTTCGCAGAGTGAATTGACAATGGACGTGCACTAGGCAAATAAGGCACCACTTCTTGATACAGACTTGGCTCACTAATAGTTGGATTTTGGTTCATCTCAGTAATCGCATTACCATATGCATAGTTGATAGAACTTGTACCACATGCGTAGTTGAGTCCACCTCCAAAGACACCTTGTACGGCCCGCTTTCCTAGTCGGTACTCTACACCAAGTGCAAAACTACCAGAGAATGATTTATATCCATATTTGTCAATTACCTTGGCATTGCTCAATGGATCAAGCATTACAGCTTCATCATTTTGTGCGTAAGCATTATAATTTTTGATCAACAAACCAAAGCCGACATTAGCACGCACCGCAAAGTTATCAGTAAGCATATATGTTCCCATAATTGATACGAAAGAATTAGGCAATTCTTCGCTCAACAATGGTTCTCCAGCCCAATCACCAAGTGCATTATCTGTATTTCCATTGAACATATTGCCTACGAATGTAGCAATAGGATCCAACGAAAAACCGATAGACATATCTCCTTGAGCTGGCAACCAAGAAGTATAATCCTTCTTAGCTCGCTCCTCTGGCGAAGGCTTACTAGCCTCGTCAGCAAAGGCTACTGTCGCTACTATGAGCGACAGAGCCAACGTGAATATCTTGTTGAATTTCATAATTGTATTCATTTAGCAAGATTAATTAGCATCATATTCTGCACTATAGTCCCAATAATAACCGTAAGGAGGATTACCTTTATTATCATAGAACATCATTTTAGCTGACTCTTTTATTTCAAACAATTTACCATCAGCCATAACGTCGCGATACCATATATTATTCCGGCTTTGATAGTTTCCAACTAATATCGTTTGTTCATTTTCATAAGGGTTATTATAGTGTATAAACTGAGTAGAATATGCAGTTTCATCTTCCAACTCAATGTTTATTTTGAAACCAGTATTGGCCTCTATTTTATAAGAAGTAGGCAACGTGAAATGCAACGTATTAGCTTTGACTGCCATATCAAACTCTGCTATCTTGCCATAATCTAATTCATAAATATGCACTGTAGCTTTTACCTTATCAGCATTCATCCATTTTGCTTCATGCATATATGGAGTACTTGTCTCGTATGCTTTTTGTGCATACAACTTGAATTGTGCATTGTCCTTTTTATCAGAAATCACATACCATCCTATCAAGTTATCAGACCAATCCTCAACGGATGATGTAGGTACGAATTTATAATATCTTGCGCCCACTACACTCCACTCTGCATCTGTAGGTTTAACGGTTTTATCATGAGCATAGTAACCTGCTACCAATTCAACCTCGTCTTTGAGATAATGCTTAAATTCCTCTACTTCATAATCTAATAATTTGAAAGCACCTACTGCATACTTGTTCATTGTACTCTTTATAGGAACAGTCAAATCTAATGAGCCATCTGCTTTGAATGGTGCTACAAATACTGTTGATCCCTCTGGATAATTAATTGTTACTTCCGCACGACAACCATAAGCTACGTTATATTTTCCAGTTAAAAATCCTGTTTCCTCTGCTAAATAAGCACTTGCATTGATAATGACCTTTTCGTTATATCCTTCTTTGATCACCCAACCAGCAAGATCTGACGACCATGTCTCTATAGTAGAAGTAGGAACAAACTTATAGTAATAATCACCTAATTGATACCACTCTGCTTCTTCTGCACGCAACTTCTTATATTCATAATAAAAACCTTCTTTAATCACTATTGACTTAGTAGGAGAAACGTGGTGTGTAAAGGCAATTGCTTCTGGAGCAAAATTCACTTGCCAGCCATTGATAATTGTATGCTCGTTTTTAACAGGAATCTCCAACTCAAAAGTTCCATCAGCATTCACCAAGACTTCCAAAGTATTATATGGTGCAGGACCAACAATTTGTATCGTTTGAGCAGAAGTTGTGTAAGAACCTTTTGCAAATGCATCCTCTTTTGCCAAGTGAATAGTACCAGTCAGTTTAGCAGTAGCAGTCATATCTGCAAATTCAGGACCACCAAATACCCAACCTGCTAAATAATTACTCCATGTCTGTGGTGCAACTGGATCTGTAATACCATTCGTATATCCAGGAATAAACTTCAACGGTGAAGTTCCAATTGCACACTCTACTCCCTCTATAATTTCTTCAATCCTGTTATTAATCGCCATTGCATTACGCAATTTGTACACACCTGCAAGTTTAACAGATTTTCCTGTAACATCTGTGTAATGTACAAATGCCTTGTCATACATTGGAACTACGGTTACATCTTTAATCTCAAAACCTTTGCGCAAGTTCTTGATTGGTAAGTTGACTGTGAATACACCATCTGCATCAGTAGTACAACCATAAGTAAATTTTTCTGCATCAGCTTTCTTCTCTTCCAAATCCTCACCGTCTTGGATAGTGATTTCTACGGTGCAATCAGCAGCAGGCTTATAAGCTCCAGTACGGAAACTAACTTCATAAGGTAATAGCAATTTACCTGTGAATACTGCAGTCTCTGCATAATCTTTCATATCTATTACAATATAATCGTAACGCAGATCTGCTTCATTACCAACATTATTAACACCAGGTAAAAGATCCATTGGCTGTATAGATGACGGAGTATCAAACTTGCACATACGTACATCAAATACAGGCTTGCCGTTCTCCATTTTGAGGTATGTAGCACGCTCTGCAGTAAACTCCTCATAGCGCAATGTTGCGCCAGAAATACCTTCTGACTTCACTGGAACTTCGATAGAGAAATTACCCAATGAGTCTACTACACCTGTAAAGATCTTGTTGCCTTGAGAGCCTGCTTGATAACTTGACATAGGCACCTCAACGTAAATCTTACGACCAATAGCAGGTAAGATTTTCTCTGCTATATAGTCGTTAGACAAAGTATCAACACCTAGACTATAAGTCACACGACCAGTAACCAAGGCCTTCTCTTGTAAACTACCGAAATCCAATTCTGATTGTTCGTGTTTACATCCCGCAAACCCAACAAATAGGGCTGCGATGAATAAATAAACAAATTTCTTCATCATACATTTGTAAATTTAAAGTGAATATTAAGTTAATTTTGTGTTAATTAGTAATCAAATTGAGCGGCAAAGGTACTGCTTTTTTTTGATATAAGCAAGTATTTTACCCCCCCCCTAAAAATTCTTCACAACCAACTGGTACTCAATATATTACAAAATACATCACTTTTCACAATCTACTTGAGTAGCAATGGCTTTTGCTTCCCCTTCTTGCGTGAGCTGATAGCACGCGCTAATCTTTGTATAGATATCTTCTGTTTGATTAGGATGTCCAGTCCACCCTTTACCATTCTTGAAGATGATATTCAGTTCCTCTCCCTCATAGACAAAGACAAACCACTCACCTTGACGCATCGCTATGTGTTCATAGTTTGTAATACCATCTCCCCAAATCCATACATAGATAGTCTCTGTCCATGTTGCTGGCACTTTAGCTTTAACAACGATCCCTTCTACTTCTTTCTCTTCAAAAGTAATACTATCTACTTTAGCAATATCATACTCCAAGCGCATGCCATCCTGCCAAACATACATAGAGGTTGTCCCATTGGGATGGAACTCTGGATTCTCTGGGTAGTTATTATTGTTATCACCATTGTTACCATTATTTCCTCCACCATCACTAGATTTCCATTGTTCGTTGAGCCATTTTGCGTTTTTACGAAGTACGTCGGTGGTTCTGTCAATATAGGTACTTAATGTTTGGCTACCGTGATATTGAGGCCAACGTTCTTTATCCTTTACAACTGCCTGCTTGATTAGGCTCTCGTGCGTATCAATAAAGGTATAGATATTGTTGTACTTTCCATTGTAGAATTCATTCCATATCTCTTTGACACGATTCATGAATGCAGGAAACTTGCATATCTCTGGTATCCAGTGGTTGTGCCACACATCGCCTTGATACATATACTGAGATTTGTCGCGGTTGAACGAACTACCAAAATCCCATACTGGACCAAAATTCCATTTCGCATTCGCTCCTATATCCTTATGCAAATAGCAACTACCATGGAAACTCTCGTAGTTATCCGTCAATTCTTGTACGATATAGAATTTAGCCAACGCATCCATATCGAGATGATTCCATAACTCATTTGAGTTCTTGTCACCATAAACCAAGTTATCTATCAACTTCATTTGTTGGGTCAGATACTGCTCTTGCAGATAGGACAACACCTCTGGTGTCTTATAGGTAATCCACATAGTCGTTTTGCCACCCTCCTTGATGGTGATATGTGGATCGGTGTCATAGTTGTCAACCTCTACGAGCCATCCGCCTGTAATCTTCTCGCTGTCGATCTCCTCATCCTCTTGCTCCACGATATTCACACGATTCTTATCCACGCGAATATGCTCGGTGAGGAAGTACAGACCGATATAGTCGCCATTCAACACTACCTCCAGCGGTTTAGCATCGGGTGTATAAGTCATGCCGATCAACTTGCTAAGCTCAAAGCCTACTGCATTGCGCATAAAGCCCTTTCTATCATTACTATCATCAGCATGTGCCAAGAGCGTAAAGTGTTTGCTCTTATTCATACCCAATAGTGGTTGCTTGTCGGCAAGTTTGATACGGTAAGGCTTTTTGTCAAAGCCCGTCCAAGAGTAGTTTCCTCGTCCTTTGATTTCCATATCCAAAGGTTCCGTTTTTGTACCTATACTCTGATAGTCACTCAACCCCATATTATCAAGATAATAAGTGGCATTGATGTAATCCTCTTTACTTGTAATTGCTGCACTGTTCTCCGTTTGAATATACAACACGGGCAATGTGCCTGATGGTGATACTGCTTGTAGCGACACAGATAGGCACGCTAATAGCAAGAAAAATACTGTTCGTTTCATGTCAAAAATATATTTTGCGACAAAGGTACTAAAAAAATGTGAATATACCAATTTTTTTTTAAAAAATATTGTTTAATGCCATTGCATACAAAAATGACGAGGATTTCCCTCGTCATTTTTAATATTTTAGCCTATAAACTGTAGCGTAGCGTTCACTAAACACTAAACAGTAGCGAAGCGTTCTCTAAACACTAAACAGTAGCGAAGCGTTCTCTAAACACTTAATACGCATTCATCTGCTCCTTCACGGTCGCAGTGATCATATCAGCAAACTCTTGAACGGTCATCTGACCCTTCTCCTCTGCGCCTTGTTGGCGAACGCTGACGAGTCCGAGTTCTGCCTCTTTCTCACCTACGATGAGCATGTATGGGATACGTTTTAATTCATTGTCACGGATCTTACGTCCGAGCTTCTCGTTACGGTCATCCACGATGCAGCGTACATCTTGTGCCTCAAGCATCTCTTTCACTTTGTGTGCATACTCGTTGCTCTTCTCAGAGATAGGCAATACGACAGCTTGGTCTGGAGTCAACCACAATGGGAACTTACCTGCGGTATGCTCAATGAGCACAGCCACGAAGCGCTCCATACTTCCGAATGGTGCACGGTGAATCATCACAGGGCGGTGCTTTTGGTTATCCTCGCCTACATACTCGAGCTCAAAGCGCTCTGGAAGGTTGTAGTCCACTTGGATAGTACCCAACTGCCAACGACGGCCAAGGGCATCCTTCACCATGAAGTCGAGTTTTGGGCCATAGAAAGCAGCTTCACCTGTCTCAACGCGAGCAGGCAGACCCTTCTCTTGGCATGCCTCAATGATGGCTTGCTCCGCCTTCTCCCATACCTCGTCTGAACCAACATACTTAGTCGTATTATTAGGATCGCGGAGTGAGATTTGTGCCTCGAAATTCTCGAATGCCAATGACTTGAAGATGATCTCGATGATCTCCATCACACGGATAAACTCGCTCTTCACTTGGTCAGGACGGCAGAAGATGTGCGCATCATCTTGAGTAAAGGAACGCACGCGCGTGAGGCCGTGGAGCTCACCTGATTGCTCATAGCGATATACCGTACCGAACTCAGCAATACGCAATGGAAGGTCCTTATAAGAGTGAGGAGTATTCTTGAAAATTGTACAGTGGTGAGGGCAGTTCATTGGTTTGAGCAAATATACCTCGCCTTCCTCTGGAGTGGTGATTGGTTGGAAAGAATCCTTACCATAGTGATCCCAGTGACCAGAAGTGATGTACAAGTTCTTGTTACCGATATGTGGAGTGATAACTTGTTGATAGCCATAGCGTTTTTGAATCTTCTTGAGGAAGTCTTCAAGGCGCAGACGGAGGGCAGTACCCTTTGGCAACCAGATTGGCAAACCTTTACCCACCATATCCGAGAACATAAAGAGTTCCAACTCTTTACCAATCTTGCGGTGGTCGCGTTTCTTAGCCTCTTCGAGCAAGGTTAAGTATTCGTCCAACATCGCTTTCTTAGGGAAAGTGATACCGTAGATACGGGTCATCATTGGGCGAGAATCATCACCACGCCAGTATGCAGCAGCACAACTGAGCACCTTGATGGCTTTGATAGCCTCGGTAGAAACCAAGTGAGGACCTTTACAAAGGTCAGTAAACGCACCTTGTGTATAGGTGGAGATATGTCCGTCTTCGAGTTCGCTAATGAGCTCGCACTTGTATGTTTGTCCTTTTGCGCCAAACTCAGCCAATGCATCTGCCTTAGCGATAGACTTCTTCACGAGTGGCTCTTTCTTAGCGCGAAGTTCAGCCATCTTTTGCTCAATAGCAGGAAAGTCGCTATCTTTAATAGTCTGTCCCTCAGCAGGATATACATCGTAGTAGAAACCATTCTCAATAGCAGGACCAATACCGAATTGGATGCCAGGATACAACTCCTGCAATGCCTCTGCCATCAAGTGACTTGAAGTATGCCAGAAAGCGTGCTTCGCCTCCTTGTCCTCCCACTTGTGGAGCTTAATCTCACAATCTTCTGTGATTGGTGCGTTGAGTTCTACAATTTGCCACTCCTCTTGATTAGGAGCTTTTACACTAGCCACAAGGATGTCTTGTGCCAAACGGCTGCTGATGCTTGCAGCTACCTCGTAAGCGGTGATTCCGCTCTCGTACTCGCGGACGCCTCCGTCCGGAAAAGTAATTTTAATCATGTTTTTCTTTTTAATAAACCTACAAATGTTTACGGCTTGGGGCTCACAAACGCCCTTTCGCCAAATCGGGCACAAAGGTACAACAAAATTTGCAAGTGTGCAAATTTTTAAGGTGAAAACTGAAAGCGGAAAGGCGAAATAGTGAAACGACGAGAGATAGACCGGGACAGAGTACGGGGAAAGTGCTGGATGATAATGGAGTGGTATAGAAGTGGTAACGGAGTGATTTCGAGAAAGGAAGCGGAACAATATAGCAATATAAGAAAGGTAGAAGCAGGGTCTTTACCTCATTACTTGCTCTTTCTCATCACATAGAAATCCCATACAATACTACGCTTTGCAAGATAGTCGCAGGAGATAGAGCGTCCGTCATATTGGGTACAAGACATCGGATATTGCTTCTTCATCTGATGATATGCACAGCGTGCCTGAAAGACTGCTTTAGCATTGGGCCATTGCTTGGTCAGCAGCATCTGCAATGCCGCCAAATAATCCATAAAGAAACGCACCACCATCACCCAGCAAAGACGTGAGAAAGGCAAGTTTTTGCGAAGCATCAGCAGATTGTTGCGGAAATTAAGGAAAGTCTTACGTGGATTCTCATACCCCAATGTGCCACCACCAACGTGGTAAACCGTTGAAAACGGAAAAGCGAAAACGGAAAACGGAAAATTATTATTCATTCGCCAGCAGAGGTCAATCTCCTCTTGGTGCGCGAAGAAATTGGCATCCAATCCGCCCAATTCCTTATATACTCGCGTGCGCACGAGCAGACATGCGCCCGTTGCCCAAAAGATAGGTCTCACCTCGTCGTACTGCCCATGGTCCTCCTCCAAGTGCGTCATTAACCGTCCACGGCAATACGGATAGCCCAGCATATCCATCATACCACCAGCAGCTCCTGCATGCTCAAAACGAATAGCAGTCACTTTGCCCTGATCAAATTGCTGTTTAGAATGCCATGATAGCACTTTAGGTTGTGCCGCCAATACCTCTGAATGCGCATCCATATACTCCAGCATACGTTCTAACCAATGGGGCGTAACCTCTACATCGGAATTGAGCAACACTGTATATTCAGCATCCACCTGCTCAATAGCGCGATTGTAGCCCTCCGCAAAGCCATAATTCTGGTCCAATGCAATCACTCGCACAGGTTGCGTGTGTAGGTAAGCCAAAGTTTGATCGGTAGAGCCATTATCTGCCACCACAATCTCTACATCGGGCAGCTGGGTATGCAGCAAAACCGATGGCAAGAACTGACGAAGCATCGCTTCGCTATTCCAAGTCAGTATGACAACAGAGCACTTCAAGTTGACAGTTGAGAGTTGACAGTTGATTAGAAACCAAAACTAAAGGCAGCAGAAACGGTGAAGTTTTTACCTTGATAGTATCGCGGCATGTATTTATCCAAATAATATTGCGCAGTGCCAATATCTTCGCTAGGCAGTGCATCGGTTTTAAGGTTGTCAAAAGCCCGCGCATTGTTGTATTCAAGCGCCAACGTCAAATACATATTCGGATGCACCTCGTAGATACCATCTACACGAAAAACATCGTTGCGGAATATGGCATGGTCGAATGGTTTTTGAGCTATAGTCTCCGAGATATTATTACGCAGATAAGCATAGGAATTATACTTCGTATCATTGGTATAACTCATCTTCACGAGCATTCCCCTGATTGGTCGGTATGCCAACTCCGCATAGATAGACTGGGCATTATCGCCCATATAATGACCCATATTATAAGAGTTGGAAGTCCATGCCAATGCCTCAATAGAGTGCGTATAGCATGCGATATAAGAACGCACAAACTCTCCCTTCAAACTTAGCCCCTTGATTGGCCAACCCGACCAATTGAAGCCCACAAGATAGGAGATTGGATTATTCTCGGGATTAGAGGGCTTGAAACGAGAAAATTTCACCTCATCCACAAAGAACGAGCCATATACATGCAAATGCTCAACAGGGCGCACCGACAGCGAAGCAAAAGCTTGGGAGTTTTGGTTTTGTGTGCGAATACCTTTGCTCAAAAGGTGGTCAAGCGACTTGTAAAACGCAATTGGTATCAAATAAGCTGCCTGAATGGTACGCTCGGCATACACCACCGAATTACCAAACGACAACGACACATACTTAACAGGCGTGAATGTGAACATATTTGCCGCCATAAACTTATTCATTGGGCGGTAGTTCTTGAGCACGCCATCGGTGGTTTGTTCTACGTAATAATAGGTCGAATCTGCGACATTCGACACCAACCAAGCATGGAAATAGTCGAATTGGAACCACTTGCATGGTGTCAATTGCAACGTAATCATCGGCGCAGCAGGCGTACGCTGCGAGAGGATATTAGAGGCATGATAAGCATCTCCCCATTGGATATTCTCGCGTTGGATACCGATACTACCCCACCATGTGTATAGACTGATTCCACCTTTGGAGTCGGAGAAGTCGCCACCATAGGTAGCCTCTTTGTATTGCACACCCGGCATAGGCAACAATGCTGGTTGCTGACGAGATGCACCATAATGAATCTGTGCACCATACATCTTATCGTATTTACCAGGGTAATCCTCCGTTTTCAGCCAATTGCCATTCCATGAGTTATCGCGCAAACTCCCCCAAATACTCAAGTGCTTAGCAATATCCATTTGCAATTCTGCTCCCCACCAACGTTGTAATAAACCACCATGTCGATTAATGGAGATATTAGCACCTAAAATAGGTCGCAGGCGCATTTTGAACATGTTGTTGCGCGATTTATAGCTGAATTGTGGGTCAGCCAGCGAGAGATTGAATGTACTATGGTCTGTGTATTGCACATAATTATTGACCATTGTATCGCGCTCCAAAGCAAACTCGTTGAGGTAGAATGCCAAGTCTTTTTGTTGACGATTATTTAGCAGAGAATCAGCAGCTTGCGCTTCAAGCAGCATAGTTGCCACTTGTTGACGTGAGTAAGGACGCACTGCCGTCTGATGAACCACCACTCCATCAGTCAGGAGTTCATCCAGAAAATCATACAGCTTAGTTTGAGTCAATGGAACAGGAATATTTTGCGCTATGCTTACCAACGCCTGTCCAAAGATAAATAATATGAGCAATAACCTCTTCATGGCTTAATGACTACGTGCACGCTTGAAGACTATGGTATAGAAGATTCGCCAGAAATAGATTACATCCGTCACGAATGTACCGCGCTCTTCGCACATGGTGAGATAGCGCATTTCGGATGCCTCTATCTCATCGAGTGTCTTAGGCATATCGGCATAGAATGGAGGCAACAAGCCTGGCATATGGCGTATACGAGTTTCTTGCAACTCCTTGCTATACAGCGAGAAATAGTGCTGTGAAATAGGGCGTACTCCCACCAATTTCATATTGCCCTTAATCAGATTGAGCAACATTGGCAACTCATCCACCCAACATTTGCGCATCCATCTTCCCAAGGTGGTCACACGTATATCGTGGTTGAATTTACCGCCTTCTTGCAACGAATAACGGTCATAGATATAGGCTTGTAAAAACTCGCTATAAGGGTGCATTGTGCGGAACTTATACACCTTGAACACCTTGCCATTCTTCCCTACTCGATTGAGTTTCACAAAGATGCCATACAGACGACGTTCCACTATCTGCGGACGGAACTTACGACGAGCCACCACATAGTTTAAATCGCCCTTCTTGCGTTCGTCTATAATCTCGAAACCACAATAGCACAATCTGCCCAACACCTCCGCCTTACTTAGTACACGGTCCTTGCCTTCAGTGATATCGAAATACAAACGCGAAGTCATAAACAACTTAGGCAACACACGCTTGTAGCAGAAGAACAGAATGTAGTATATCCAGTTGATCACTGGCGGATAACGCTTCAGGATATTGCGTTTGGTTACCGACTGAGGTTCGTAGCAGCAAATCCAAATACCATTATCGGGCAACTTATCATTGACCGTAGTAAAGAGCTTATTGACACCGCGAATCTGATTGAGCGGCATGAAATTGACAATCGCATCAAAACGATAATTAGGCAATTTCTTGATATTATACAAATCTGCCGAACGCAAGGTAAAGGTATTGGTGCTATAGATATCTACGTTTTTCTCCACATAGCGCAATACTTTTTCCTGCGTAAACTCCAAGATACTCTCTTGCAAGGCTTTCTTATCGCTCTCTGCCAATTGTTCGGCTGCTCGCAGAACCGTTTGCGGAGCACGCTTTGGTGCCTCCATCGGTGTTTCATCCGCATCCAACGCATAGCGGTACGCATGCTTGAAAATCAAGAACACCACCGACGCAGCAAGCATAGCCAACCATATGGTCAGCAAGACCCATATCGAGAAATTGTCGCCTGCACGCCACCACGAATAGCCGTACATACATCCGAAGGTGAATATCGCCGCTACACATAAGCGGAAAATGTCCGTCCCCATCTTCATATACTTAACGGGGATATAGCGATGGCAGCCATAACTGGTCACAAGCCACACTGCCGAGAAAATCAAGGTATAGACACTATATTTATGAAAAGGCACAGTAGTATTGAGCGGAAACCACGCCAATACCACCAACACACTTACCAACAATGCCACTACATCGGCTACGATATAGCGCACATATGGTCTATATATCAATTTACCCTTCACCTTGAATCTTATTTCTTGCAACGAGCATTCAACCCATCAATCACTTGGGTAGTGATGTCGTATTGCTCAGCAGCCATCAACACATTGTCTTTGGCGCTATTGCTCAATATCACATGGAAACGACCATCAGCATTGAACTCCTTCAAGAAATTGGTCAATGTATCAGCCAATTGCATATTGAGTTTTTGGTTTTCAAGCATGATGTCTTCGGTCAATTTAGCTTCCAACTCTTGCAACTCTTGTTGCTTGGTCAAGAGGCGTTGTTGCTCCTTCTCTGCACGCTCACGACTCAAGAAAGCATTGTTCTCCAATTTGCGTTGGAAATCAGCCATCTCGTTTTGCAAAGTACGTGCTTTGGTATTGAGTTTGAGGCGTGCATCCTCTTGCTTCTTCATCAAACGCTCGCTAGCATCTTGAGCAAATACATAGTTTACCAACAAACTATCTACATTCAAATAGGCAATTGGCATCACCTCTGCGCTACCCTCTACTACAACTGCTGGAGCCTCAGCTTTCTTAGCAGTAAAACAGATTACAAACAATGCAGCCACTGCGGCTACTAATACTACATTTAATACAATTTGAAACTTATTCATATCACTATTTTTTAATTCTTTAATTCTACATTCTCAAATCACACCAATTCATGTATCACTAATCCTGAGCGCAATTTAGGCTCAAACCAAGTGGTCTTTGGCGGCATGATATTACCTGTGTCAGCAATATCTATCAACTGCTTCATAGTCACAGGATACAATGCCAATGCCATCTTCATCTCACCCGAATCTACACGGCGGCTCAACTCGCCCAAACCACGAATACCGCCTACAAAGTCAATGCGTTTATCCGAACGCAAGTCTTTTATTCCGAGCAGTTTGTCTAATATCAAATTCGATGAAATAGTCACATCCAACACACCTATTGGATCATTGTCATCATAACGACCATCCTTAGCTGTGAGTTTGTACCAATGTCCATCCAAGTAGAGGGCAAACACATGCAATGCCTCTGGACGATAGATAGCAGTACCCATTTCTTCCACCTCAAAATCCGCTTTCAAGGCTTCCAAGAATTGCTCTTCAGTCATTCCATTCAAATCCTTCACCACACGGTTATAATCCATGATATGCAGTTGATTGTCTGGGAAACATACCGCCAAGAAATAGTTGTACTCCTCATCGCCTTGATGATTTGGATTTTGCAGTTTCTTCTCATTGCCAACCAATGCTGCTGCCGCGCTGCGGTGGTGACCATCGGCGATATACATGGCTGGCATTTCAGCCACAAGCGCTGTGATACGAGCGATATCCTCTTTGTCGCTAATCACCCAAAGCGTATGACCAAAGCCATCCAAATCCGATACAAAGTCATATTCTGGTGCTCCCTCGCACACGCGAGCAATGATGGCATCCAACTCTTCGTGATGAGGGTATGCAAAGAACACTGGCTCTACGTTCGCATTGTTCACACGCACATGCTTCATACGATCCTCTTCCTTGTCGCGACGGGTGAGCTCATGCTTCTTGATACGACCTTCCATATAGTCTTCCACCCACGCTGCTACCACCAAGCCGTATTGAGTGCGGCCATCCATAGTCTGAGCATATACATAGTACTGCTCCTCTTGATCTTGCACCAACCATCCTTTCTCACGGAACAAGTCAAACTGCTGACGAGCTGCTGCATATACGCACGCATCATGTTCGTCTGTACCTTCTGGAAAATTGATTTCAGGTTTGATAATGTGGTATAGCGACATTTCATTGCCCATTGCCTCCGCACGTGCTTCATCAGAGTTAAGCACATCGTATGGACGACTGCTTACCTGCTTCGCCAACGCCTTGGGAGGACGAATACCACGAAATGGTTTGATCTTCATGATTGTAGATTATTTTTCCGTTTTTACTTTCTCGCTATCATTACCCATCGTACACGAACCATTGAAGATAGCATTAGGTTCTACCATCAATGTCTGGGTATTAATTTCGCCTTTCAAACGACTAGTAGCACGAAGCGCAAGGGTATATTTCACATTGATCTTGCCATCCAATGTTCCCATGATTTCGGCACTTTGACACTCTACTGTGCCTTTCACCAAGCCTTGCTCACCGATAACCATCTTACCAGAGCATTTTACATCGCCTTCGATGGTACCATCAATACGGATATCGCTATCCGTAATCACTGTACCTATAATCTTACTGCCTGAAGTCAATGCATTATATAATGCACCAGTGTTTTGTTGATTTGTTGCCATATACTTTACTTTCAAAATTATTTACTATTTTTTAGCCCGCAAAGGTACTACTTTTTTTTGATTCCACCAAATGTTTTGTCATTTTTATATTTACTTGCGACACCGCTTTGTCCCAAAGATATCCCGAAGATACCCCGAAGATAGCCTGGCATTACGCTAAATGATCATTACAGTTTTTTAACACGGTTTTGCCCATTTCCAGCGGTTGTGTGTCCAAAGCCAACGTTCAGGTTGTTGGCGTATATTAGCCTCAATCAGGCTAGCATACCTTAGCGTAATCGCGTTCTCTGGCATAGCCATCGGATCATCTGTAATCACCTCAAAATGAATGCGATAATATCCACGTTTGGGTGATGTAATATTGGCATATACGACCCCTAAATCAAACTTACGAGCCAGCACCTCGCCGCCATCTAGGAAGGCAGTATCTTGATGCAGGAAAGTAGTCCAAGTATGTGCATTGCGTGGTGAAGGTTTTTGATCGGCTATTAAACCAATCACGAACGGATGATTCGCATGGCGCAATTGTACCAACTTACGCAATAGCACATTCTTCTCCACACATTCACCACCTCGTTTGCTGCGCAAAACCAACATCGCATTATCCGCTTTAGCATTCTTTTGCTTGCGATAGACGTTGTATTCGACGATGGACTTATCCTGAAATTGTTTGCCTACATCCGCAATCCATTCCCAATTGCACATATGTCCTAGATAAGCAATCACGCCGTGTTTCTTACGCGCCAAATCCTCCAGCACTTCCATATTCTCAAACACCACCCGCTCACGCATTTCCTCATCACTCACGCGGTAGCCATAGATAATCTCTACCAATATATCAGCAAAATGGTGATAGAAGGCATTGATTATCATATTGCGCTCCACCTCCGACTTCTCAGGGAAGGACAAAGTGATATTCTTACGAACCAATTTCAATCGATATCGCACGACGTACCTCACCAATGGATAGATGAGATAATCCGCTAATAGATAGAGGATTGGCAGAGGTAGCAGACTGAATATGCGAATCAATAAGAGCATTTTTGTTTAGAGAATCGTTGGCAAATAAACAAAGAAGAAATACGTCACTGGCACAGCCAAGAGCAAGCTATCAAAACGGTCCAACACACCGCCATGACCAGGCATGAACTTACCCGAGTCTTTGACACCCAAAGTGCGCTTAAATAGGCTCTCCATCAAATCACCCAATGTACCGAACACGCCGCCAGCCAAAGCAAATAACAAACTATTCATCAATGTCATATCACCCATCCAGCCCATACGGAAGAACACGTAACCTGCTATCAAATCAAACACGAATCCACCTATCAATCCTTCCCACGATTTGGCAGGGCTCACACGAGGAAACATCTTGTGATTACCTCCCTTGCGTTTTGCCATTAGGCTGCCCACGATATACGCACCGCTATCATTCACCCATAGCAAAATAAATAGTGCCAACATCAGCCATTTGCTGTGCATCAAGACACCATTCATCAATGCAAAGGGGAGGGCAATCATCAATTGTCCTGCACATAGATTGCCCCAGGATTGAATAGGCTGCACTTGCGGACGAAACAGATGGGAAATGAGGGCAAGCAACATGATGGCGATATATGCCACCAGCAAACCACGCCAAATCAAATCGCCAAAGAAGAGGAAATACAACGTACTATACAGCAGTGCATTCGACATCATGGCATAGGTCATTGTCTTGATATCAGAACCCACCAATGCATGAAATTCACGCACAGCTAACGTGCTGACTATCATAAACAATATGCCAAACAGCAAAGGATGTCCACCAAAACAAATTGGCTGCACCAAAATACCACCAATTACCAATCCTGCATATACAATTGCAGACAAGGTGCGAGTAATAAAATTATTCATACTTTTGAAGTTTTTATCCAAATAATTTGCAAAGGTAACAAAAAAATCGTAACTTTGCAAACAATTTCACAAAAACATATCATTATTATGGCAAATTCGAATATTGAGCTCAGTTTGATGGATGCTGAGGAGAAACAACAATTGGAGTATATCTGGAATCTTATTCCAGCAGAAGATCGCGAAGGAATGACCCAAGCAGATGTGCTAATGGTACTGGATTTGATGGACGATTATCTCGTATCACAAGGGCTACTGGAAGAGGAAGACAACTCCGATGAAGTGACCTACTTAGAAGGAGAGATTGATGAAACAGAGCAACTCAATTACCTCATCGAGCAAACCAAAGCCTTGGGACGTCCATTAACAAGCGAACAATTGCAACTCATCATGGACGGTGAATTGCAGTTTGGTATCGAACAAGGATACTACGAAGAAGAATGAGTTGACAACTGTTAACTGTCAACTGTTAACTGTTAACTGTCAACTGGGCTATGGTTAACACATAACGATGATTCACATTGTCAAATGATGTGAATTGGGTGTTAGGTGCAGCAGCAAGCACCTCATGCAAGTCAGAGATGATACCTGTGGCTTGCATTTTTAATACCGCCTCTTTCTTTGTCCACAAGCGTGTGAATGCCCAGTCTGGATCATCGGATGATAAGATAGCTGCTTGCTCGGCGGGATTCATGGTCTTGTGCATCAACGCCTCCTTAAATGGGCGCACCGACTCAATATCAATGCCTATTGGTTGGCTATCCACAGCCACCGCAATACCCTCTTTGCAATGCGAGATGGAGAAATACGGTCCGCCCTGGATAGATGGTGCACCATATTCATTATATTCAAAGACTGGCTGCTGAATATCGCTCCCCCACTCTCTCAGCAATTCGCATAAGAGTTCGTAAGACTTTAAGCAGCAGTATTGACCAAAGAGATGTGAAAAACGCAAGGCTTGTTCGCGTCGTTGATCAGATACCAAAGGCAGCAGACGAGCCACCTCCTCTGCCGTACACTGCTCCATATCATCGAAGATGCGATAAATCATTTGAATGCTTAGCTGTTTAGGATTTTAGAAGATTCGTAATTTGCGAATCAGACGCAGCAAGCATGTGGGTATCAATGCCACGAAGAAGAGCAAGATATGATTCCACAACGCAGGCACCGTCACCTTAGCACGACCACGGAACATCGCATTTACACCACGGCGAGCCAAGTAGTCTGGTTGCACGATATAACCTAACACCAAGCCCATCTTGGTCAACCATGGACGGATATTATACAAGCCCGTATTGATCGCCCCTGGAGTGACGTTGGTCACATATACGCCTTTGCCTTTCAATTCGATATGGAGTGAGCGCGTGAAGTTTTGCAAGAACGCTTTGGTGGCACCATACGTACTCAATCGCTGCACAGCTATGTCGGCTGTGATGGAGCACATGTTCAGGATATACCCCTTGCTCCGTTTCACCATTTCTTGTCCGAAATAATACATTAGCATCGCAGGTGTATGCATGTGTAGGTTAAAGATGAGTTGGTTAAATGCCTCTGAGTCATCCAAGAAGTCACGGTCGTGATATACCCCAGCGTTGTTGATCAGCACTTCTACCTCTATGTTTGCTTGCTTGCAGTAGTCGTATAGTTCTTTAGCAGCGGTTTGTGTCCCAAGGTTTTGCACCAATGCTATGACTTCTACTCCGTATTCTTCCCGAATAAGGTTTGCTTTGTCGTGAATAGCTTCTTCATTGCTGACTATTAGGAGTTTGTATCCTTTCTGTGCCATTATTCGGGCGTACTCATAGCCACACCCCGAACTAGCTCCTGTGATTAGTGCGTACATATATTTTCTTTGACTTTAGACTGTGAACATTCGAGCATTAACTCATTCTTTTTCGCTGCAAAGGTACAATAATTTTGTGATACCTACAAGAGATAAATGGCGAAAATCGTATTTTTATCCAATTTCGCGAATAAACCTAATACACGTTTCCTTGAAGTTTCGCGACCTGAAGGAGTGCGACGGAACGCACTCCGAGCGCAGCGCCCGAAGAGTCCCCACTTTGAGGAATCAGCGCAAGCATAGAACAAAATAAGCACATCTATAGGAGATCTGTGGGCTTTTTGTGGGCAAAAGTTCAGTTTCCGTTTTTTTATGCGCTTCTATAATAATGCTGCAAAAATCTTTGGCATTTGGGTAGTTTTGTGCCGAAAAATCGCATGCGATTAACCGTTCGAGCCCATTGGGCGAGATAAGACGATTGGAGATTTTGGTGAGTAAAATGATATATACAACACGCGGGAAGTGTAGTATTAAACACTATACTTCCCGCGTGAGTGTATTTTTTTGAAAAAAGTTTTCGTGTGCCGAAGATTAAAAATAAATTTGTTCCACCATTCCATCTTTTACTACGACACGTTTTTGCGCGTCTAAGAGGTATAATGTGGGTAGTGCTTTGATGTCGTATAGGTCTTGTTTGTCTATCTCGGGGGCATATACGCTAAGCCATGTTGAGGGGTATTGCGCTTTTTTCCATACTTCTACCTCATTGTCGATATATACCGCAACGACCAGCACCCTTTCTGCACAAAATGAGCGTGTTGGTTCTCCAATTGTTTTTTGACATATTGGCACTCCTCGCAGTCAGGGTAGTGGAAGAATAGCAGAATATATCGGCTTTGTAGTTGGTACAATCGCCCTTTCTCGCTTGCTTGGGTAGTGTATGGGAAATCTGTTGCCTTATCCTACGCGATTTTTCTGCACCATCGTGTAATGTTTTTGGTAGCGTGGATTGGTGGTGTAATCCGCTAACTGATGTGTGGCAGCATACTGCAAAAATAGCAAATAGCTTACTAAACGCAAATCCCTCCCATATAGAATACTGTGGTAGCAACACCTGTGCTGTAATAGGACTATTGATTAGTAGTAAATCCACAGACGAATAATGCAATATGTAGAAGATATGTCTTCAAATTTCAAAATTATGGAATGCCTTTAAATCAACTCTGTCATATAAATAGGAATCCCCAACACTTGTCCATCCTTAGCAAAATCTTTTGTATGGATGATATATGGCTGTCCTAAACGCTTAGAAAATTTCGTACAAAAAGCATCCAATGAACTATGAGCAGTATAGCGCGATGATTTGACTTCTATAGGGCAAACTTTATTGCCACGTGAAAGAAGGAAATCTATTTCATAGTTATGCTTGTTGTCTTTTGGAAATGTAAAGTAAAACAATTTGTTTCCTTGTGATGACAACATTTGGGCTACTAAATTCTCATAAACATACCCTAAATTTGCATCTAATTTATCACTCAACAATTTGTCATAAATGAGATTCTCTGTAAACTCCTTATCCCAGAACACAAGAGTAATAAATAATCCCGTATCACTCAAAAAGATTTTAAACTTGCTATAATCGGCATTCAAAGACATACCTACATTAGGATCATTAGCATGATATGCAATCTGAATAGTCTTGCTATCTTCTAAATCGTGCAACAATTGCTGTATTCGCTCAGGAGCCACACCTGGTATGATGGAGGTAGGGGCATAGCGTGAGGCATTTTTGCTCAATTGTGCAGGTATAGCCATAAATAGTCGAGATAGTTGCTGAGTCTTGTCGATTTTAATCAAGTCCTCTGCGTACAATTTTAAGATATCTCGTTTTACTTCATCTACATATTGCAAATTATTACTGCTGATATATGCATTTACTGCTTGTGGCATACCTCCTATGAGCATATAAAGGCGCAAATTGCGCATTTGCTCTCGGTGAGAAGCTCCCATAGACATTTTACTGTTGAGTGCTAATTGTAGAAGAGGATATCTTTTGTCTTCTCCTATTGCCCAACTAAATTCCTCATAATCCATAGGAAACATCTCCAAACGGCGTTCCTCACTCGGGATAGTAATATGGGTCGTATTTTGATGAATACTAATTAGTGAACCAGTTTCGATATAATCATAGCGTCCATCTGCAACTAAATATTTGATTGCTTGTCGGGCTTTTGGGCAACGCTGTACCTCATCAAAAACGATTACTGACTCACGCTCAAACAACTGCACTTGGTAGATTTGTTGCAATTGGAAGAATAGAAAAGACAAATCCATCAAATCATCGAATAGTTTAATTACTCTATCCGTTGCCAAGTTAAAGTCAATGATAATGGCAGATTTGTACTCTTTTGCTGCAAATTGATTGACTAAGGTAGATTTTCCGACACGCCTTGCTCCCTCAATAAGTAGGGCTGTTTTACCTTGACTGGATAGTTTCCAATCAAGCATTTTCTGGTACAATTTTCGCTTAAAAACACGTTCTTCCATGATTAGAAAAATTTAATTCGCTGCAAAGGTACTGAAAATCTTTTAATTATGCAAGGTTTTGAGCCATTTTTTATGATTCCCGCAATATTTTTTACCAAATTTTCTATGATTCCCGCAATGTTTTTTATGTAATTCCCTATGATTCCCACAATATTAGGTGGCTTAATTGCAAAAAATCTCTAGGACTTCTGTGGGCTTTCTGTGGGCAAAAGTTCAGTTTCCGTTTTTTTTATGCGCTTCTATAATAATGCTGCAAAAATCTTCGGCATTTTTGGGGTTTTGTGCCGAAGATTTGTAAATGCTGTATTATAAAGTTATTAGTTTATATTTAAGCGTAAAATAGGAAAAGCGTGTGAAAATACATGCAATTTTATAGGAAAAGCGTGTGGTTTTTGTGAAGAAAATATAGGAAAAGCGTTTTTTCCTCTTGTGTAATTCAAAATAAAGTTGTAACTTTGCAGCGTTTTTTAGAATAATAATATATGCTACAGCGTAAATTTACAACAGACTTATCCCGTTTTTTGCAAGAGGAACCCGATAAGATTATGCTCGTCAACGGAGCCCGTCAAATTGGAAAATCTTACCTCATTCGTTATGTGAGTCAGCAACTATTTGCTAATTACATTGAGATTAACCTGCAAGAGGACAAGGAAGGTGCTCGTACCTTCGCTAATGTACATTCGGTACAGGATTTCTATGTGCAGTTGGGTATCTTTGCTGGACAACGCTTGGGGAGTCGCGAAAATACAATTGTTTTTTTAGATGAGATACAAGCATATCCCCATCTGTTGACTCTACTTAAGTTTCTGAATCAAGATGCGCGGTACCGCTACATAGCAAGTGGCTCGCAGTTGGGTATTGCTTTGAAGATGACCCCCTCTACTCCGATGGGAAGTATAGCCATCAAGCAGATGTATCCCCTAGATTTTGAGGAGTTTTTATGGGCAATGGGCGCTAACACAGACTCTATTGTTGCTGTTCGTTCGCAATTCGAGAAACGCGAGTCGGTGAATGAGTCGATGCATGATTATCTATCGCGATTGTTCCGATACTATCTAATCGTGGGTGGCATGCCAGAGGCGGTTAACCAGTTTGTGCATGATCAGAATATAGCCAAAGTGCGTGCCATACAGCAGGATATCATTGAATTGTATCGCATAGATGCTTCGCAATATGACGAAGAGCAAAAGTTGAAGATACGCACTATCTATGACCTTATTCCGTCGCTATTGGAGAACAAGAAAAAGCGTGTAGTTTATCGCGATATTGAGCATAACAAAAATAAGCGTTATGAGCACTATGAGGAGGAGTTTGATTACTTGACTGCTTCAGGTGTGGCAATGGCGGTGCGTGCAATCAGCAATCCGCATTTTCCTCTGAAGGAGAGCGAGCAGAAAAACCTGTTGAAATTGTATCTCAATGACGTAGGGTTGCTAACATGCTTATTGTACGGAATGAATGCGAATGCTATTTTAGAGGATATCAAGAGTATCAACTTGGGAACTGTGTATGAATCGGCTATTGCGCAAGAATTACATGCGCATGGATGTTCGTTGTTCTACTATGATAATAAGAAGCTTGGAGAGGTGGATTTTATTATTGATGATTATACCAACTTATCTGTTCTGCCAATAGAGGTAAAGTCTGGTAAAGACTACTACGTGCATAGCGCATTGGATAAGTTTATTGCTAATGAGGATTACTCAGTGAAGGAAGCTATGGTTCTTTGCAACCAGCGCAAGGTAGAGATAGATAAATACGGAATCACATACTTGCCAGTTTATTATTCTATGTTTATTGCAGGAAACAAGAGTGCGGAGGATATGATTCTATCTATTCCGAAAATGCCTGAAAAGCCATAGTACTCGGTAGTATATATGCAACACGTGGGAAGTGTAGTATTTACTATGCCTCCCGCGTGAGTTTATTTTTTTGAAAAAAGTTTTCGCGTGCCGAAGATTGTGCCAAAGATTTAATAATCTATTTCAAGTTGACTGCGGGCTAGGCGACCACTTCGCGACCACTGTAGCACATCTATCACCTAATTGTGCCCGATCTGTGGCGATTGGGGTTTCACCCTTACCCTTCCCCACCGCGCATTTTCCGTTTGCGCTACCGCAAACATCTCTAATAACTTCGAGTCACTCAGTTCCCTACTCACCAACCCATCTGCCTTGAAATGTCCTAAATATCCCAAGTACGAGTTCACACATGCACGGCAATCCATCAGCCACTGCTCTCGTTCTCGCTTATCAGTCATAGATGAAAGATTCTCTAAGTCTTTCTCCCACATTAGCAATTTATCATGGAATTTCTTCGTTGTTCGGTCGCTGGCATGTCTATAGTACGGAGCACACAGTGCCCCCAAGAACCCCACTCGCTCCGTACTAGGGTACAGGCGTATTTTCTTTGGGTGCAAAGTCATACCCATCTCGCGTAAGAATATGCGTATTGGCTCTATGGCACTGCGTAACCGCTCCTTGCTGGTATCTATCAACCAAAAGTCGTCCACATATCTGCCATAGTGCGAAAAGCCCAAATCATACTGCACAAACCTATCCAACTTATTGAGAAAGATATTACTAAACAACTGACTGGTCAAATCGCCAATAGGTAACCCTACCCCTTCGGGTTGTTTGCTTAGGCACTTGCTGTCGGGCAGTCCGTCCCAATCCGAAGGATCGCCACAATAGCGGCAATGCTGTAATGGGTCTTTTAAGATAATAACATCCGTAAGAAAGAGCAACAGAGGGTCGGTATAGTCATAACGCTCGAGCGTTTCAGTGACGATCCTATGCAGCAAGTCACGACGGATATGCATAAAGTAGCCCTGAATATCCAATTGGAGAATATATGCAGGACGAGTAAAATTATGAGTAGCAGAGCGGATATGATGCTCAAGGCGTTCTATACCAAAGAGTGTGCCTTTGCCCTTGCGGCAGGAGTAGCTGTCGTAGATAAATAGTCGGTCAAAGAGATCCGCCACATAGTTCCAATAGAGGTGGTGCACCACTCGGTCGCGAAACTCGCTGGCAAACACTTCGCGCTTCACAGAGTCCTCTATCACAAAGCAGATAGAGGGCGAAGGACGATACTTACGCTTGCGCAAGTCGTGGTAAAGATGAATAAGATTGGTTTCGAGGTTGAGTTCAAATTGCAATTGTGAGCATGTATTGCGCTTGTTGCGACGAGCGTCGTAGTATGCTCGAAAGAGGTCAGTGAGGAGTGTATCGTCGTAGGGTAAATGCTTAACGAGACGGACTGATTGACCGTTGTTGCGATTGTTGTTGTTCATGTTCGCTTCGTCCGAGTTGAAGTTGAGGTAGTTCGCGTTGTTGCTATTGTTCTCTGTGGCAGACCAATAGTTGCCGTTGTTCTGCACATTGTTCACATTGGAGCCGTTGCGGTTGCCCGCAGCTGGCAGGAAGCGAATTTAGCATTTCTTGGATTGAATGTTGCAGGACGCATCCCACAGCAGACTTCAGGAAACGGATTCCTTCTGTATATACCCAAAATGGGCGGAATGCTGGATTTACTATTTTTCACACTATGAGTGACCATTACGGAAATGTCATCACTCACACTCGGGATAACGATACACTCCTTGACCTTTATAATGCGAATTTCTGTTGCTCCCCATCGAGGAGAGCAACAGAAAATACAGTTGTATCACACTCAATTTTATCGTGGCTACGCCTGCGAATAAAATTGAGATGTTTTTATAAATCCTTAACGAGACGGACTGACCGACCGTAGTCGCGATCGTAGTAGTCCATGTTCGCTCCGTCCGAGCTGAAGTAGAGGTAGATCGCGTAGTAGCTATTGCCCTCTGTGGCAGACCAATAGTCGCCGCGGTACTGCACACTGCTCACACTGGAGCCGTAGCGGAAGCCCGCAGCCGGCAGGAAGATTGCACCTGCAGCTTCTAGTTTAACCCATTGCTCAGCAGTGAAAGTTTGGTATGCTGCATAATAATCTACACCATAACTACTATGGAAACCTGATTTAAAAGTAACACCTTCTGGACATACCCAATTATCTGGCAAAAAGATCAAGCCATTTACACCATTGACCTGAGCAACACCTCTTAATGAAGATGCGTTTGGACGGCCATTACGGAGGTAGTTCCATTCATCATAAGTCAATGTACGCCATGTATTAGGAGCATCACTGCCGATTTGATTTGTGCCCCAATCAACAAATGAACCACTATAATCAGTATAACTAGTAGAAGTACTTACACCAAAGTTCGTTGTACTGGTACTCCAACCGAACAAATCAACCTTATCTGCCAAAGCGGTACCTGATTTATCATAACCATATTCGTCAGAAGTCACTGTTCCACCTATCACATTATCAGTACCTAATACCTCATACTGAGTACTTGCAAAAGACCAAGTATTAGTAGATTGGGTGTATTGCAAGTTGCCAGGAGAGAAAGTCACTTGCTTAGTGGCACTTACAGAGAAAGTACCGATACCTGTTGGTTGCTCTGGTTCGGCTGGAGCCACCATACTGATACTGTCCACCTTAGCCACAGTGCCGTCACTAAAATAAATATAAAACTGTGCTGAAGCACTCAATGTCATCATGAAGGCGATGACTGCCATAAAAAACTTTTTCATATTATTAATTTTTATTATTAATTAGCCTATCCTAAATCCTTCCCTAAAAGGAAGGACTTTTTGCCTCGCCTTACTCCTCCCCTTTTAGGGGGAGGTCGGGAGGGGGCTTTTTTATAGTTTCATACCCATCACATCATACCAAACCTGTTTGCCATCAGGCATGGTGGCACGGATAAATAATTTACCATTAAACAAAACTTTGTCTGTCGTGGCTTTGTCCAAAGAGGTCACTTCCTCTATATCGGTCGTCGTATCATCTTTCTCCACCATGGCGAAAGTGATACTACGCACACCTGTCACATCTGCCTCAGGCACACTCACAGCAAGACTCCCCTTGCTGCATAACACACTAAAGTCTGTTACTGAAGTGTAGTCCAATTGCACCACCTGCTTGCTGCCGTCAGCCATTTGCACCACCATCGCGGGGACAAGTTCGGCATCCTGAGCAAGAATAGGCACACTTACACTACATAAGTACAGACTTAGTAGAAATAAGAATAACTTTTTCATAGGCTATATAATTTAATTTGTTTCAAAGTTTAACGCTCAAATGGCTATTTCAAAGTTTCAATTCGTATAATATGCTTTCCATTTCTTGAGGTGGTCTTCTACTTCTACCATCTTTTCG
>JAFYSB010000082.1 GCA_017546705.1 Paludibacteraceae bacterium | reverse complement strand
TATTTTTAACACTACAAAGTTACAAAAAAAATGTGACTTGGCAAAATCCTTGCTTGAGAAAGTAGGGATTTTGTTTGTTTTTTGGTACACGTTAAATGACGACAAAAAAAAGAGAGCGTGTCAGCATTTTGACACGCCCTCTTGATTGTTACTAGCCGAACTAGATTATTTTTTACAAGGTCTTTGCAACCTCAACTTGCTCGAAGGTCTCGATGAGGTCGCCTTCTACGATATCATTGTAGCTCTTAATGCTGAGACCGCACTCCATGTTAAGACCAGCCTCCTTGATATCATCTTTACCATGCTTGAGTGAAGAGAGTTCGCCGGTATGGATCACGATACCGTCACGGATTACGCGGCACTTGTTAGCACGTTTGGCTTTACCCTCACGCACGATACAACCTGCAATAGTTCCGACCTTGGAGATACGGAAGGTTTGCAATACCTCGAGGGTAGCCGTAACCTCCTCTTTGATCTCTGGCGAGAGCATACCCGCCATAGCTGATTTGATCTCATTGATAGTATCGTAGATGATAGAGTAAATACGGATATCAACTTCCTCATTCTCAGCCATCTTACGCGCTGTACTGGTAGGACGCACGTTGAAGCCGACGATGATCGCATCAGAAGCAGCAGCGAGAAGGACATCGGAGTCAGAGATAGCACCCACAGCACCGTGGATAACATTGACTTGGATATTCTCGGTAGAGAGCTTGATGAGCGAGTCTTTGAGCGCCTCCACAGATCCGTCCACGTCACCCTTAACGATGATGTTAAGCTCTTTGAAGTCGCCAATAGCCAAACGACGACCAATCTCGTCGAGTCCGACGTGTTTCTTGGTACGGAGTGACATCTCACGTTGCAATTGCTCACGCTTGTTAGCGATCTCGCGTGCCTCTTGCTCGGTAGCCATCACATTGAACTCATCACCCGCTTGAGGAGCACCATTAAGACCAAGAATCAAACATGGCTCACCAGGAAGGGCTTGTTGGATACGTTGGCCACGCTCGTTGAACATAGCCTTGATCTTACCATGATATACACCTGCAAGCACGATATCGCCGTGATGAAGTGTACCATCTTGAACAAGGATAGTAGCCACATAACCACGTCCCTTATCAAGTGAAGACTCAATGATAGAACCTTTAGCACGGCGTTTAGGGTTAGCCTTGAGCTCAAGTAATTCTGCTTCGAGGAGAACCTTCTCCAAGAGTTCGAAGACACCTTCGCCTTTCTTAGCAGAGATATGTTGGCATTGATAAGAGCCTCCCCAATCCTCCACGAGGATGTTCATGGTAGAGAGTTGCTCCTTGATCTTATCAGGGTTAGCAGTAGGCTTATCGCACTTGTTGATCGCAAAGATCATAGGTACACCAGCCGCTTGCGCGTGGTTGATAGCCTCGATAGTCTGTGGCATGACAGCATCGTCAGCAGCCACGATGATGATTGCGATATCAGTTACCTTGGCACCACGTGCACGCATAGCGGTAAACGCCTCGTGACCAGGGGTATCAAGGAAAGTGATGTGCTGACCATTCTTCAACTGCACGTTGTACGCACCGATGTGCTGGGTGATACCACCCGCCTCACCAGCAATCACGTTCGCGTTACGGATATGGTCGAGGAGCGATGTTTTACCGTGGTCTACGTGACCCATGACAGTCACGATTGGGCAGCGCTCGGTGATATCCTCATCGTTGATCACCTCATCCGCATTGATTTCCTCTACCACCTCTGCCGATACGAACTCTGTTGTGAAGCCGAACTCCTCAGCCACGAGGTTGATAGTTTCAGCGTCAAGACGTTGGTTAATACTTACCATCACACCAAGCATCATACATGTACCGATAACTTTTGTTACTGGCACGTTCATCATCACAGCGAGGTCGTTAGCAGTCACAAACTCGGTGAGCTTGAGCACCTTGCTTTGTTCTTGCTCTGCTGCGCGCTCTTGCGCCATCTTCTCGCGCTCTAACTCGCGACGCTCACGTTTGTGCTTACTGGTAGTACTCTTACCCTTATTGCCTTGAAGGCGTTGGATAGTCTCTTTGATTTGGCGTTGTACTTCCTCGTCATCGACCTCCACTTTAAAGCCTTTTGCCTTGTTATTCTTCTTTTGAGGTTTTTGGTTACGCGCATCATTTACGTCCACCTTATTTTGTTTGATGCGCTCACGCTTGCGTTTCTCACCATCTTTTGGAGCATCAGCAGCCTTGCCACCACCATTGTTGTTAGCAGCGGGCTTATTAGCTTTGCGTTGTTGCTCACGTGCCTCACGCTCTTTACGCTTCTCCTCTTTGGTTTTCTTGGTAGGATGAGTAGATTGATTGATACTACTCAAATCAATCTTACCTACCACCTTAGGCGCATTTTTCAACACAGGCTTACCAAGTCGGAATACATCTTCCTCCGCTGGTTCTTCCGCAGCAGGCTCTTGCTCTTCTTTCTTAGCCTTCTGAGCTGCTTCAGCTGCTTTTCTTGCCGCCTCTTCAGCCGCAGCTATAGCCTCTGCCTCAGCTTTTGCTTGGGCAGCGGCTTTCTCTGCAGCGATGCGTGCTTCCTCTGCCTTCTTTGCCTCTTCAGCAGCCTTGCGTGCAGCCTCTTCTTCGGCTTTGCGCTTCTTATCGGCATCGAGGTCGATGCTGCCTACTACTTTTGGCTTAGGCACCTCGGTTGGGATATGATCCACTTTTGGTTTCTCTATTGCTACTGACTTTGGAATATCACGTTCTTGACGCTCTTGTGCTTGACGCTCTGCTTCCAGTTTCAAGGCCATGTCCTTGTTAAATTCCTTAGCAAGCAGTAGGTACAAGTCGTCTTCGATACGGGTATTCGGATCCGTAGCGATTTCCTTACCCTGCTTTTTACAGAATTCCACGGCGGTGGACATGCCGATGTTTAATTCTTTACAAGCTTTGATAAGTTTTATTGCCATATCGTGTTCGGCAATCTCGCGCATTGACCGACGACCACGTCGTCGTTAGGGCGCTCGATGCCTCCACTCTATCCTCGAAGCCACGAGCTTCTCGGATGTTTTCGAGGGAGACTCCTCCTTGCCGTCGGAGGGGGTTTATTATTTATATTCTATTTAGTCTTCAAATTCTGCTGCGAGGATAGCGATTACCTCATCGATAGTCTCCTCCTCAAGGTCAACGCGCTTAATCAATTCAGCACGATCTACACCCAACACAGCCTTAGCGGTATCCAAGCCAATGGCTTTGAACGCATCGAGTACCCATTGTTCGATCTCGTCGTTAAACTCATCCAAATAGATATCCTCATTATCTGCTTCGTCCATCTCGCGATAAACATCAATTTGATAGCCAGTAAGCATGCTAGCCAACTTGATGTTGTAACCGCCTTTACCAATTGCCAAAGACACTTCGTCTGGTTGCAAATATACATCCACTTTCTTCTCCTCCTCGTTTACTGTCATAGAAGAAATCTTAGCAGGAGCCAACGCACGTTGGATATAAAGATTTATATTGGAAGTATAATGAATCACGTCTATGTTCTCGTTACGTAACTCGCGCACGATACCATGAATACGCGCACCCTTAATACCTACGCACGCGCCTACAGGATCAATACGGTCATCAAATGACTCAACTGCCACTTTAGCACGCTCACCTGGGATACGAGCAATATTTTTGATAGCAATCAATCCGTCGTGCACCTCTGGTACCTCTTGTTCGAAAAGACGTTGCAAGAATAATGGCGAAGTACGTGAAAGAATGATCTTTGGATTTTGGTTCTTGTTATCCACTTGCACCACCACCGCACGAACGGTGTCGCCCTTGCGATAGAAGTCTGTAGGGATTTGGTTTTGTTTAGGCAAATAGAGTTCGTTACCCTCTTCATCGAGAAGCAACATCTCCTTCTTCCATACTTGGTACAATTCACCGCTTACCACTTGACCCAACATCTCGCTATAGCGCAAGTAGAGGTTCTCCTTTTGCAAATCTAGGATACGGCTAGCCAATGTTTGACGAAGATTCAAAATCATACGACGACCAAAAGAAGAGAACTCAACTTTATCAGTTACTTCCTCACCAATTTCAGCCTCATCATCAAGTAACAATGCCTCAGTAATACCCACTTGTGTATCTGGGTTTGCCACGTCATCATCTTCCATTACAAGGCGGTTACGATAGATTTCCAAATCACCTTTGTCTGGGTTGATAATCACATCGTAGTTCGCATCTGTACCATACATTTTGGTAATCACATTGCGGAACGAATCCTCCAACACGTTAATAAACGTTTGGCGGTCAATGTTTTTGAGTTCTTTGAACTCTGAGAAAATGTCAATCAAATTGATTGAATCTTGTTTTTTTACTGCCATTTTTTATTTTGTTTTAATTTTATTCGAGTAAGGACATTAAGGACATCAAGGTCATTAAAATTTCAAGTCATATTTAGTGTATTTCACCGCGTTGTATGCGAAGGTAAGCGTCTGAATCTCTTTTTGTTTGCGCTTTTTACCCTCTACAGCAACCATCACTTCGGTGTCAATAGCAAAGCTATCCTCATCCACGCTAACCAAACTGCCACGATACTTTTTTCCGTCTGCTGCTAGTACTTCCACATCGTGACCAAGATGCTTTTGATATTGCATTTTAGTCACAAATGGAGCGGTCAGACTCACGCTGCCCACCTCCAGAGCGTAATCCTCTATTCCTTGCGCATCCAATTGCTCCACAAGATAGTGGTTCAGCTCCGCACAAAAATCCACATCTACACCGTCCATCTTATCCACCTCAACAAGGATTTCATTTTGCGCGTTTACCTTCAGCGTAATCAACTCGTAGCCAGTGCCTTGTAGCTTCTCTGCTACGAGAGTTTGTATTTGTAATTTGTCTATCATAGTCCTATTTCTATAAAATCGAGGGAACCTTTTCGGGTCCCCTCGTTCATTTCCGCTGCAAAGGTAATACTTTTTTTTGATATCAGCAAATATTTTCCTAAAAAAATTAGTCTCGATTGATATTTTCGTATGTATCCTGTCGCGTAGGATCAATATCCATCAATAGTTCATACACCATCTTCTTCTCATCGGCAGTACCACTCTTAAAGATATTAACCAATTCGTCCGATTTCGCATCTAAGAATGTACCCACCAAATAGGTTGCAGGTCTAGCGTTGTATGCCTCTTTGAGCACTTTGATATCTTTAGCTATTCGTGCACGACCATTAGCCACATTATTAACCATCTCATCTAAGCCATGGCGGTGATAGTCGTAATAATATGCGCGATATTTCTTAAACGCTTCGTCCATCAGATTATTGGTCAAGGCATAGCGATTACGATTGCTCTCAAAGGCTTTCCAGCCCACCATCTCAGCATTATCAAGCGATGCTGATTGCGCTGAAGTGACAATATCCTCGCATATTTGAAAATATGGTGTACCCCCCAGTTTAGCAAATGAATCCATATCATGTGCAATGATCAGATAACAATAATACGCCACCATCGCGGTCAGATTGCTAGTAAATGTATTGTGTTGAAACTCCATTCGGTCATACTCCTGATAAGTAAAGGTAAAATTAGCATCCTTAATATTCAGGGTCGGTGTAGTATAAGTAGTTCCAAATACTGGTCTTCGACTTTGACACGTAAACTCACAGACGAACATATTATCCTGTACGCTTTTTACTACAATCATCATGCTACATTCAATTCTTTCCTTTTCTTGAAATGTCATATTGGTCCATCGTTGCGTATTGACGAACTCTTCCATGCTCTGCTGGAGCGTAGTAAATACCGCTTTGTTGGATCCTTGTACTTGTTCCGAATTGATGCTGATGTTGCACTTCAGTTCTTGTGCCCCCAACGATATACTCATAGCCACTAAGGCTACTACACATGCTACGTATCTCATTACTGAATGGATAATATATTACCTGTTTGATGATTAAAATGAATGATTGGTGCTGGCTTGTTTAAGAACAATTCTTGTGCCAATGGAACAGCTACTCCCAATTGTGCCACCTGATATTGCTGCTTCCATAGCACTTGATTTTTATATTCCACCGTCACTTGTGCCATCCCTGGTAGATTATAGTATATTTGCGATGGCAATGGTGCTTTGCTATTTTGCTCCACTACCTCTTGCAAGGCTTGTTTTGTTGCCTTCAGCGTGAGATAGATAGGCTCACCACTCAAGTCATCTTTGGCCACCACCCCGCTATGTTGCGACAAACGACAGATCACTTCGCGCTCTATGCTCTGTGTAGGAGTGTAAATGAATGTATGCGTCAGATGCTCCACCTCACTTTTCCCCACAAAGAGTTCCACCAAGCGTTGCTCTTGTTCTGCTAGTTGGTCCAATACCAACCGCATGGCATCACCATCAGCGGGCGCATGTTCCACATCACCCGCCAAGATATTGAGGCGTGTTTCGCGGATACGATAGATCATCTTCGCTGCTCCCTCTGCCATCTTTGCAGTGGATCCAGCCATAAACTGTTCTTCCAACAAAGGCATCAGCGTGCTTGAATTTTTAATTTTAAGTTTGGAGTTATGAATTTTGTTTTTTGAATTAGGGATACTATCCGCTCCTATATTATACCCTAACAATCTGCCATCTTCGCTCAAGGTAAGTTTTTGTGTTTGCACACCTTTTTGTGGCGTTACTTTGTAAGCACGCTCGGTGTCTGCTGTGGTATATTGCTCAACGGTGAGATCTGTCAATTGGTAGTTGATTCGCTCTTCCACCACCACATTCTGTGCGCCCAGGTAGCGTTCTGCGTATTGGTAGAACACGCCTGGAGTGTATTTCACCATATCGTAGTTCAACGTAATGGTTAAAGCAGTTTTGGGCATGTAATACACCACTGCCGTTTCATTCTCTTGCAACACCTGTGCCATAGTTACATGACATAGGACAGCGAGCAATATGCTCAATAAACTCTTTCTCATCATATTTCTTATTGTTTGTCTCGGCTTACGCCTCAAACGATTATTTTTTTAATTCTTAATTCATAATTCACTCCATATCTCCCATGCTCTATCGGCTTGGATATGCAACATTTCCAATCCGTTTTTCACCCTACACCCTTGTTTTTGCCCCATGCGCAAGAAGCGCGTCATTTCGGGGTTGTAGATACAGTCATAGAGCAAATGTGCCTCGCCGAGCAATTGGTATGGTATATTAGGCATCTCATGCTCATAGGGATGCATTCCCAGCGGTGTGCAGTTGACGATGATTGTATGCTGCTTGATAATCGCTTCTGTCAAATCCTCATACCCTATCGCATTGGGATTGGGATTGCGGCTCACAAATGTATACCCAATTCCCATTTGCTTGAGTGCATAGGCAACTGCCTTGCTTACGCCTCCTGTCCCAAGTAGCAATGCACGTTTGTCGCCTCCGTGTAACAGCGGCAGCAAACTATCTCTAAACCCTATCCAATCGGTGTTGTATCCTTTGCCATGATGCACCACATTCACCGCACCTATCGCACGTGCCGTTTCATCCAATGCGGTCAGATACGGTATGATTTCCTCCTTATAGGGATAGGTTACGTTCATCCCATCTAGTATCTGCAACAATGGTAGTACTTCCTCTATCGCATCTATCTGTAACGCCTGATACGTCGCAGGCACATGTTCCAAGGCAAACTTATCCGTGAAGTATTGCTCCGAAAAGGAATGTCCTAACGGCTTACCGATTATACCATATTGTGATTTACAATCTGACAATTTACAAACTATAATTTGATACTTTCTTATCTCAACATTCGCCTCGAACGATTATCTCAAATTTTCCTTTCTTAAGCACAGCTTTATGCGAATGTGAGTAGAATGTTTTTCCTCCAACCCCTTTGGTTTGTGCATCATACATCTTACCCACTTCTGCAAAACCATAATCTTTCAGTTCTTCATACAGCCTTACTTTGCCAGCGGCTTTGGTGTCCTGCCCGTCCAGCCAATCCACATACCCCTGCATATGCTCAGCGGTGGCTGCTATATGTTCTATCTCCGATTGGCTGTAGCCACCCAACGACTCACGCACGGCATTACGCGTAAAGTCCGTATCACTATTGCTAGAATCCTCCACCCATGCCTTTCCGCGGATATCGTGCAGATAATGCAGTATGTATGCGCGTGTCGTGCACAATAGCGGGCGCACGATAGGTATCTCATTGGGTGCATAGGCATTTCTGCTTTTCGCACGCATGCCACATAGTCCACGTATCCCGCACCCACGTTTGAGATTCATAATCACAGTTTCCGCTTGGTCATTTTGATGATGTGCTACAGCTATCGCCTCGCAGTGCTCCTGCATAGCCAACTCTGCAAACCATTGATATCGCAATTCACGTGCTGCCAATTCAATACTAATCCCTTTCTCATGGGCATATAATGTCGTATCAAAATCCCTCACATACAAGGGCAATGAGGACGCTAATTGCCTTACAAAGACCTCATCGCGGTCGCTCTCTGCCCCACGGAGATGAAAATTGCAATGTGCCACCACACATTCATAACCACCACGTTGCAACACATCCAATAGCGCCACGCTATCAGCGCCACCACTCACTCCTACCAGCACACGACCACCTTCTGTTAGCAAGCCATTATCACGTATATATTTTTTTACTCTCCGAAGCAACAGTGATGATTGATTTACGAATTTACAATTTACCTAATATACGATTTAGTTTGCAAAGGTACGATAAAAATTGCACATATACAAACAAAAATATCAGAAAGTTGATTTTCAATGCAATTTTAAGCGTATATATGCATTTTTTTTCGTATCTTTGCAGTTTATTTCATAAATTTTGATTTGTTAATCATACCACATGAAGCCAAAGCATATTGCATATATCATCTGGACGGTAATTGCGCTATTGGGCGTGATTAGTTCGGTTGTACCCAATGGCGGGTGGCATATCAGCAAATGGAACTTGCGCTTTCCGACATTGGCGGAGGTACTAGATCTACAGACAGTTGATAGTTTACAACTAACAATTAATACGCTATTGCTTGCTGAAGCCGACACTGCAATACTGATTACAGATACTATTCCTCAAACAATCAGCGCAAACGAAGAAAGCCACCCACGAGAAGTTATTGTGCGTGAGCAGAACACGCCATCCAAAGCGCCATCCTACAATACAACGTCACAAAGCACAGCAAAAAAAGTAGATACTCGCGCATACTTAGCAGCATTTTATGCGGCCTTAGACAGCACAAGCAATATGACTGTACGGGTGGTACATTATGGTGATTCGCAAACAGAAGAAGATCGTATTACTAACGTCTTACGCGAGCATTGGCAAAAGCAATATGGCGGTGGTGGTATAGGTTTGATACCACTGCACCAGACAATCCCCACACGCACGATTCGCCAACGCTTGTCAATCAATAATGTGGTACAGACCGCGCAAGGTGGCCCCAAACGCTACTTGGTATATGGTCCGCGCTCGATGCGTTTGAATAACGATGATTATGGCGTGATGGGACAGGTAGCAATAATGAATAGCACCTTGGTAGCTGGCAGCGAAGATATTGTGATAAATATTGAACCTATTGACCATAAACGCAAACCACACAACTATTTCAACCGTGTCCGTCTTCTCACTGATAGTATAAGTGGCTATATCATGGTGCAAGATACCATTCTACACCCCACTACACAATCCTACACCACAGTGCACTATACCCTTCCTGACAGCACCACTAAGTGCGAAATTCATTTGCAGGGTAAGGGCAAGGTATATGGTATAAGTCTGGAGACACCGACGGGTGTCATCGTAGATAATATCCCTATGCGTGGTTGTTCGGGTAATATCTTCACGAAAATAGACAGTGTACAACTGAGTGATTTCTATCGTGAAACGAATACACGACTGATAATCTTGCAGTTTGGTGGTAATATGATTCCACAAACAGCAAATCCTTCTACGATTAGCGGATATGTGCGTAGCACGCTGCGCCAACAAGTTCGCTACTTGCGTGCTTGCGCGCCCGAGGCATCTATCTTGTTTATTGGTCCTAGTGATATGTCCACTCGTATTGATGGCGAGATGGTAACGTATCCGTTGGTGCCATACATGGATAAATTGCTCAAGAAGATGGCAGAGGAAGAGCAGATCGCTTATTGGAGTATGTATGATGCTATGGGCGGACAAAATAGTATGGTAAAATGGGTTGAGATTGGTTGGGCTGGTAGCGATTATGTGCACTTTACTCGCGCAGGAGCTAATAAAGTTGGACGATTATTGTACGATTGGCTGATGGCATATCCCGATTCTCTAAACACTAAACACTAAACTAGAAAATGAAATTTTTCTCCCACATATTCGGTTTTAACAGCGAGAGTCCGCTACTCTTCACCCAGTTCTATTTCTGGGCGTTCTTTGCATTGGTATATGCGGTGTTTGCAATGATCATGGAGGTAGGTACGCATCGCACACAGGCGAAAGGCGAAAAAGCACGATTACACCTTCGCAATATATTCCTGATGGCAGTCAGTTGGTTCTTCTACTACAAGACCAGCGGATTGTTCCTGCTTATCTTGCTCTTTGTCACGCTAAGCGATTGGCTGATTGCGCAGCGGATATACGTAAACAAAAAACAGAATGGTCAAAATGCATCACAAAGAGCAAAGTGGTGGCTGGCACTAAGCGTGGTGATGGACTTGGGACTGCTATGCTATTTCAAGTATGCATATTTCTTCACCAATGTGGTGAATAACCTGCTCGGAACAGAGTTTGCTGTATTTGATATCTTCGCCTATATCGGCAATGGATTCAGCGAGAGCGGACGCTTCATGGTGGACAAGATTATCCTACCTGTAGGTATATCGTTCTACCTTTTCCAAGTAATGTCCTATACCATTGATGTGTACCGTGGGCATGTAAAACCAGTAAAGAACATACTCGACTTTGGCTTCTATGTAAGTTTCTTCCCTGGCTTGGTGGCAGGACCTATTGTGCGTGCCAATGAGTTTATTCAGCAGTTGTACAAGCCCTTCTGCCTAAGTCGCCGTCTCTTCGGCATGGCAGTATTCTGGATACTCAACGGACTCATCAAGAAAATTGTATTGAGTGATTATCTGGCAGTCAATTTGATTGACCGCGTGTTTGAGAACCCGTTGCTTTTCAGCGGATTTGAGAACTTATTTGCGTTATTTGCCTACTCGCTGCAAGTATATGCCGACTTCTCGGGCTACACGGATATTGCCATCGGTATTGCGATGTTGATGGGATTCTATCTGCCACAGAACTTCGATTCGCCATACAAATCGCGCAATCCACAAGAGTTCTGGCGCCGTTGGCACATGTCGCTTAGCCGCTGGCTGAAGAGTTATCTATATATCCCATTGGGTGGCAACCGCACTATTCTCGGTAAAGCAGTCAAAAACAAGATTACTGCGGGCAATGTCAACTCATTCATTACTATGCTCTTGGGAGGTTTGTGGCATGGTGCAAGTTGGAACTTCGTCATTTGGGGTGCACTCAATGGTGCGGGTATGATTGTCTATAAGATATGGGCTAAGATGAATTGGAATATCAAAATGCTGCTGATGAGTATGCTTATGGGTGGCTTATGGGTCGCTTATAGTATGCTGAAGGCTCCTATCTGGAATCTCTTCTTTGTGTGGGGAATAGTATTATGGATTGGTACCGCGGTACGCTATTTCTATTGGTGGTACGAACGCATCCTAATGAGACAAGGCAACTTGCTCTCGCCTATAGCCTCTCACCTATCACCTTTCGCCAATAGCCTCTCCACTGCTTGGGCAGTGGCGCAGACATTCGTATTTATCACGTTCACACGCCTTTTCTTCCGTTCGGGCAGTAACCTCGACCCTGAGACAGCCAACCAAGAAGCTTGGGAGACTGCTAAGAACATGGTGAATCAGATTGGTGGAGCATGGAATAATAGTATTATCCCCGATTTCTTGTGGGAGTATCGCAACGTAGTGATACTATTTTTATTGGGCATGGTGATTCACTGGCTACCCAGTCGCGTAAAGCGATGGTATAGAGTGCGTTTTGCGCTATTACCAATATGGGCTATCATATTGATTGCAGTTGTGGCTGTGGTAGGCGTATATCAGTTTGTAACTGCAGATTTGCAAGCGTTTATTTACTTCCAATTCTAATTCTTAATTTATAATTATGCTCATAGGCATCACTGGTGGCATAGGAAGTGGCAAAAGCACGATTGCGAAGCAATTGCGCAAGATGGGTTATGCGGTGTATGACACCGACAGCGAAGCCAAACGCCTGATTGTAGAAGATGCCGCGTTGCGCCAACAAATAGAGCAACTCTTTGGCAAAGAGGTATATGCCGATGGTGTATACCAAACCGCATTAGTAGCACAGCGCGTATTTACTGACAAATCCTTGCTTGCCCAACTCAACGCCATCGTTCATCCTGCTGTCCGCCAGGACATCCTCCAACATCTAGCATCTAACAGCAGTAACGGTCCAACTTCCGACAGCGAAGCGGTTCAACAGCGAAGCGGTCTCTTCTTCATCGAATGTGCTATCCTCTATCAAGCGGGCTTTGATACGCTTTGCGACAAAGTAGTAGCAGTAACAGCTCCTGAGGATATTCGTCTCGCACGCGCAGTTGCGCGTGATCATTCTACTATAGAGAAAGTGCGCGCACGTATGCGAACGCAGGCGACCGAACAAGACCGCCTGCGTGCAAATATCATCATCAACAACGATGGGCAAACACCCATCCCTACCCTTTGCGAGCAGATTATTGGTGCTCTGGTCGGAGAAGATCGTTGACCGTTTTTACTGGATTGAAAGTAGAAACAGGCACTTCTACAAAAATCGTATTCCAACGGCTCATAGCGCCATTCCACAATCCTGGCAACTCCAATGCTAACAGATCCTTACCATCTTTTGATTTGTGCGAGATAAAGCCTGTCTTCTCATCTACAAATTCTGGCAAATAATATGGTTTGCCATCCACATCTCGGGTAGCACACACGAGGTCCACTGGATTGAAGTGGGTAGCTTGTTGCATGAGTGCAGGATCACTAATTTGGCTTGACTCTAAGATTTGACACGAGATACTACCATCCTCCTCGCGCACAAGGAATGGTCCACCGCCTGGCTCACCTGTATTCTTTACCACACCGCATACACGCAGCGGACGTGCTAGGCGAGTGCGCTCCTCTGCTGAGATATTAGGGTCTTGCAGACGTTCAAACACACGTTTTTGTTCTGTAACCAACACACCAGCAAGCAGTTGCTTATAACGAATAGTATCCCCCTTGAGGCGATCTGGCACTACATTGTCAATATTCTTGATAAAGATCACATCTGCATCTTGTTCATTGAGATTCTCAATGAGTGCACCATGCCCACCTGGTCGGAAGAGCAACTTGCCGTCAGCCGTACGGAAAGGAGTACCATCAGGATTAGCAGCAATAGTGTCAGTAGAAGGCTTTTGCTCAGAATATGAGATATGGAATTTCACACCTAGTTTCTCCTCATATACAGCTTGATATGCTGCGATATGTGCTTGAAATAGAGGTAGATGTTCGTGGCTAACCGTGAAGTGGATATTTACTTCTCCTTTGGATGAAGCGTACATCGCGCCCTCCACAAGATGCTCAAGTGCTGGAGTGCGAGGTCCATCTTCATAAGCATGAAAGAGAAGCAATCCCTTGGGTAAATTGCCATAGTTCATGTCTTTTAGCAGGTGACTCACAGCAGATTGTTCATCCAAATTAGCAAGTTGTGGACCAAAAGCAAAACGATCTTTCTCAGCAAGGAATTTCTCAATGAAATCCGTCTTTTTGCCGTCTTCTAGATACTCAAAAAGGTTCTTAAACATACGGCTTGCTGCTCCACTTGCTGGTACAAATTTCAGCACTGTATGTCCCTCATTGAGGTAGTCTTGCCACGCCTTCACATAGGCATCTATTTCCTCTTCTGATGGGTTGAGCACTCCGTTCCCTACCGATGCGGCAGAAACGATATCTAATTCAGGAAAACCAGTCGCAAAGGCCTGGAGTTGTTTTTCGGCTTTCTCTACGGAGATGCCACGTGCGCCGAGTTGGGCAAGGTCAGATTGTGTAAACATGGTATGTTAGTTTTGACTATGATTAAAGGATTATGCGTGCAAAGGTAATATATTTATTTGAAATAACAAAATGTTTTGTAAATAATTATCATAAAAACGCCACTTGTCCTCACAACAAGCAGCGTTTTATGATAATATAATCTACCTAATTAGTGCTTGAAGTGGCGTGTGCCTGTCATGAGCATGCAGATACCGAGTTCGTCTGCCTTCACTACGCAGTCGTTGTCGCGGATACTGCCGCCTGGTTGAACAATTGCAGTTACACCATATTGTGCAGCCAATGCTACGGTATCGTCGAATGGCAAGAAACCGTCAGAAGCGAGGATAAGACCTTCGGTCACACCTGCAGCGTGGGCTTGCTTCATAGCAATCTCCGCACTACCTACGCGGTTCATTTGACCGGCGCCAACGCCCAATGTTTGGCCATTCTTAACTACTACTATCGCATTGGATTTCACATGCTTAACGATATTCCATCCGAATTGCATATCTGCGAGGGTTGCTGCATCAGCTTGTACCTTGGTAGCGCACATCTCTGGGGTGATAGTCTCGATTTGGGTGTCGAGGTGTTGTACGAGCAAACCGCCGTTTACGCTCACGTATTGGTCAATGGCCTCGGTGCTTGGAGTCATGTCCACTTGAATCACACGGAGGTTCTTCTTGGTAGCGAAGATCTCCATTGCCTCATCTGTGAAGTCAGGAGCAATCACGATTTCGAGGAAGATAGGCTTCATGCCGAGGGCGATCTCCTTGGTGATAGTGCGGTTGCAGATCACGATACCGCCGTAGATACTTACGGTGTCTGCCTCATATGCTTTTTGCCATGCCTCTTCGATAGTCTCTGCAACTGCAGCACCACATGGGTTCATGTGTTTGAGGGCTACACAGAATGGCTCTTGGAAGTCGCGAGCAATATTGAGGGCAGCGTTTGCATCTTGGATATTGTTGTAAGACATCTCCTTGCCTTGGAGTTGTTTGCCTGTGGCAAGTGAGAATGGGATAGCCTTGGTCGAAGCATAGAACTTAGCCGATTGGTGAGGGTTCTCGCCATAACGAAGACCTTGCTTGAGATCGAACTCAAGGAAGAGTTTCTCGTTGAGGCCAGCTTTCTCACGCATGTAAGTTGCGATGCATGCATCGTATTGCGCGGTGTGGGTATAGGCCTTAGCTGAGAGTTGAAGACGAGTCTCTACGGTGGTGTTACCAGTAGCGTTGATCTCAGCGAGGATAGTGTCATAGTCCGCTGGATCGCAAACCACGGTCACATCGTTGTAGTTCTTCGCTGCTGAACGGAGCATAGATGGACCACCTATGTCGATGTTCTCAATTGCGTCTGCCATGCTTACGCCCTCTTTGGCGATGGTCTCGCGGAATGGATAGAGGTTCACGCACACGAGGTCGATGAATGAGATGCCGTTCTCCTCCAATGCTTGGAGGTGAGATGGTTCGTCACGGCGTGCGAGAAGGCCACCATGTACTTTTGGGTGGAGGGTTTTCACGCGACCGTCGCAGATCTCTGGGAAACCTGTTACGTCGCTGATACCGATGGTTTTGATACCTGAATTTTCGAGGAGTTTTTGTGTACCTCCTGTGGCGATGATTTCCCATCCAGCAGCTTGTAAGCCGCTTACGAAATCGACCAATCCTGTTTTGTCACTTACACTGACTAATGCTCTTTTTGCCATAATAGACTAATATAATTTTTAGATAAAAATAAACTTCAATATAAACAATATTGCGAGGATATAGGTTGTAGGGGTGAGTTTCTTAAAGTTGCCCATAATAATATTCATCAGCACGTATGCTATCATACCGAGCAATATACCATTAGAGATAGAGTATGTTAATGGCATCGTGATCAAGCATACGAAAGCTGGAATAGACTCAGAGAAGTCGTCCAATTGGATATTCTTAATTGGCTCCAACATCAACAGTCCTACGATAATCAATGCTGGCGCAGTAGCAGCAGCAGGGATAGATAGGAACAGCGGAGAGAAGAACAGTGCCACCGCAAAGCAAACACCTACCACCAAAGCGGTCAAACCAGAACGGCCGCCTTGTGCTACACCCGATGCACTCTCCACATAAGTAGTAGTGGTAGAGGTACCAAGCATGGCACCAACGGTAGTGGCTATAGCATCTGCCATAAAGGCTTGTTTGAGGCGATAGATATTACCTTTCTCATCGGTCATTTTTGCTTTGGTACATACGCCAACCAAAGTGCCTACGGTATCAAACATATCAATAAAAAGGAAGGTAAAGACCACCACGAGCATGTCGACGGTTAGGATCTTATCCCACTCAAATTGACAGAAGATAGGTTGAATCGACTCAGGCGATGAGAGCACACCTTTGAACTCGGTCACGCCCAACGGAATACCCACTAGCATGGTAGCGATGATACCAATAAGGATAGATCCTGGCACG